>SKKL01000236.1 GCA_007121465.1 Acidimicrobiales bacterium
GCCCTGCCGACGAAGCCCAGTCGGCGCTGTTCTACGTCGAGTCGCTCCTGTGGGACGTCCTCCCCCCGTTGCTCACCGACCTTCGCCTCGAGCTCGAACGGCTGGGCGTCGAGTTGCCTCTCGACGCCCAGCCGGTCCGCTTCGGAACCTGGGTGGGTGGTGACCGAGACGGCAACCCCAACGTCACCCCGCAGGTCACCGCCGAGGTGTTGGCCTGGATGCACGACCGGGGCCTCATCCTCCTCGAGCGGGCGATCAGCGACCTCATCACCGAGCTGTCGCCGTCGTCGAAGATCCTCGGCACCGACCTCCGCCTCGTCGCTGCCCTCGAACACGACCGCGAGGTGCTGCCCGAGGTCTGGGATCGCCTGTCGCACCTCAACGCCGAGGAACCGTACCGACTGAAGCTGTCCTACTGCCTCCAGCGGGTCCAGAACACCCGGGAGCGCCACCGGGCCGGGCGACCCCATCGTCCCGGCCACGACTACCGGGACGGTTCCGAGCTGGTCGCCGAGCTCGACCTGCTCCGCGAGGTGCTCACCGACCAGGCGGGCGACCTCGTCGCACTCGGCCGGCTCGACGCGTTGCGCCGGGTCGTCGCCGCCTCGGGTTTCCACCTCGCGGTGATGGACGTGCGCGACCATGCTCAGTCGTTCTTCGCTCTGGTGTCGGAGCTGTTCGCGCTCAACGGGCTCGTGTACCCCGACGACGAACGGGGCCGTCAGCGCCTCCTCGACCGCGAGCTGTCCGGCGCCCGGCCCCTGAGCGGGGTGACGACCGACGTGTCGCCGCCCGCTGCTCGGGTGGCCGAGATGTTCTCGGTGCTGCGTCAGTGCATGGACCGCTACGGCGACCGGGTCGTCGACACCTGCATCGTGTCGATGACCCGCGGGGCCTCCGATGTGCTCGCCGCCGTGGTCGCCGCCCGAGAGTCGGGCCTGGTCGACGTGGGCCGCGGTATCGCCCGCCTGTCGTTCGTTCCGCTGCTGGAGACCATCGACGAACTCGAATCGGCCGACACCATCGTCGGTGACCTCTTGGCCACACCGAGCTACCGCTCGATCGTCGCGGCGCGAGGCGATGTCCAGGAGGTGATGCTCGGCTACTCGGACTCCAACAAGGACGGAGGCATCGTCGCCTCGCGGTGGGCGATCCAGAAGGCGATCCGCTCGTTGCGCGACACCACCGCCCGTCACGGGGTGCGCCTCCGACTGTTCCACGGTCGGGGTGGGTCGGTCGGTCGGGGCGGAGGACCCGCCCACCACGCGATCCTCTCCCAGCCCTACGGCGCGGTGGACGCCACCGTGAAGCTCACCGAGCAGGGCGAGGTCATCTCCGACAAGTATCTCCTTCCCAACCTGGCCCGGCAGAACCTCGAGCTCCTCGTCGCCGCCACGCTCGAAGCCACCCTGTTGCACACGGTGTCGCGCCAGCCGACCGAGACGACCGGCCGATTCGACGAGGTGATGGAGTCCGTCTCCCGCGCGTCCCGCGACGCCTACCAAGAGCTCGTCGACGATCCGTCGCTCGTCCCCTACTTCCTCACCTCGACCCCGGTGCAGGAGCTGGCCCGGCTCAACATCGGGTCGCGCCCCGCCTCCCGACCCGAGGAAGGAAGTGGCCTGTCGGGACTCCGGGCCATCCCCTGGGTGTTCGGCTGGACCCAGAGCCGGCAGATCGTGCCCGGCTGGTTCGGGCTCGGTTCTGGGCTGGCTGCCGCCCGGGAAGCAGGTCACGGCGACACCTTGCGGGAGATGTCCGAGGAATGGTGGTTCATGCGGGCGTTGGTGTCCAACGTCGAAATGGCACTCGCCAAGACCAATCTCGGCATCGCCCGTCGCTACGTCGACGCGTTGGTCGAACCCGAACACCGCAGCCCCTTCGAGCGGATCCGTGACGAGCTGGCCGTCACTCGCGACCAGCTCGACTGGGTCACCCAGGGCAACGGCCATCTGGCCGACCAACCGGTTCTTCGCCGCACCCTGGCCGTGCGAGACCGGTACCTGCATCCGCTCCACGCCTTGCAGGTCGAGCTCCTCGCACGGGTCCGCGACGAGACGAAGGAGGCCGATCCCGACACCGAACGGGCGCTGCTGCTGACCATCAACGCCATCGCCGCCGGCCTCCGCAACACCGGCTAGGCAGGACGGCTCGGTGTAACCCGCGGAGACTCCACTCGTCACGGCATACGAACCACACGACGAACGTCGTTGCCACGAGATGGTCGCGGCGCCAGGGAGATGGACCCGATGCGACGCATCACCACGATGGCGATTCTCGCCCTGCTCATGGGCGGCCTCACCGCCTGCGGCAACGACGACAGCGACGACGCCTCACTGAGTTTTCAGACCGACGCCGACGGAAATGTGGTCGACGACGACAGTGACACCTCCGGCGCCGACCCCGGCCCGCCCGACGACTCCGGCGACGACATCCCCGACATCGGCGAGGGTTCCGGCAACGGCGACTCCGGCGGGGAGGGCACTGGCGGCAGCGGCGCGGCGGGCACCATGACCATCGACGGCGTCGAGATCGGGTTCGACGAGGTCCTCCGGTGCGAGGAGGACAGCACCGACCTCGACGACATCGAGCGAATGCTCGAGATCTTCTACACCGGAGGCGACTACCGCCTCGAGCTCTTCACCAGCGACATGGCCAACGTCGGGCTCAGCCAGTCGATCAACGTCGCCGGCCCCGACGGCCGGTTCAACGGAGGCGGCGTCGAGACGGCCAACGGGTGGGTCGACGGAGTGTCGGGAACGAGCGACGAGCCTCCCTACGAGCTCGACGGCAACCGCATCACGGGGTCGGGCACCCTCTCCGCGGACCGCGACTCCGACACGCTCGTCGAGGTCAGCTTCGACGTCGTGTTCCCCGACGACACCACCCAGTGCCGCTGACCTAACCCCCCTCAGGGCCGCTTGCGAGCCTGGAGGGTGAAGCTCATCGGGACCCGCTCGGGCCGGTCCCTCAGCCGGTGCTCGTTCGGTCCGGCCCGTTCCATGAGGTGGCCGAGCTGAGGCCACGGCAAGGTGTCGTGCTCGACGAGACCGGTCAGCTCCATGCCGGCGTCGAGCACGGTGTGAGGCGCCGCGCCATCGAGTTCGCCAGCGTGACGTAACCGCTGACGGATCGGAACGTCGAGTGTCCACAGTGGAACCCAGCAACCGAGGAGTCCTGATGCGTCCCCGCTACCCCCTCCACCTGGTCGCCGCAATCCTGCTCATCACCGGCGTCGTCGCCGGTTGCGGCGACGACGACACCGATGTTGACACCCCGCAAGCGGACCACGAAGCCAACGGTTCCGACGACCAGGACGACGGAGTCGACGAGAACGGGGACAGCCCCCGGTTGGGTGCCGCAGACGCCAGTATCGTCGTCGACGGCACCACTCACGAGTTGTCGGAGGTTCGGAGGTGCGAGCCACCCGAGACCGGCAGTGGGGAGACCCAGATAACCGAAGCCATCCACGGCCTGAGCGCCGACGATGGAACCCTCGTCCTCGTGCTGCAGGTCACCGAGACCCCGGTCTCCGAGACCCATTGGGTCTCGTGGCGTGGCCCCGAGGGCCTCTTCGACACCTTCGTGATCGGAGGCGGGACCGGTGAGTGGATCGGCGACGGCGAGATCGTCTACGACGGCCCCATCATCAACCTCGACGGCAGACGCGCAGCCGGTTCGGCCATCCTGGCGGATTCGCAGACCCTCGACCCCGACGATCGGGTCGAGATCACCTTCGACATCGCCGTCCCGGCCGATTTCTCCTCGTGTTGATGGTTCCTCGCCTCGGCTGAGGTGCGAGGGCGCGACGCTCTCAGAGGATCTGGGCGAGGAACAGCTTGGTTCGCTCCTCTTGAGGCGTGTCGAAGAAGTGCTGGGGAGTGCCGACCTCGACGATCTCACCGTCGGCCATGAAGACCACCCGATCGGCGACCTCTCGGGCGAAACCCATCTCGTGGGTGACGACGATCATCGTCATACCCGTTCGAGCGAGCTCTTTCATGGCGTCGAGCACCTCGGCCACCATCTCGGGGTCGAGTGCGGAGGTGGGCTCGTCGAAGAGCATGACCTTGGGTTGCATCGCCAACGCCCGGGCGATCGCCACCCGCTGCTGCTGACCACCCGACAGCTGTCCGGGGTACTTGTGAGCTTGCTCGGGGATCTTCACCCGTTCGAGCAGTTCCATTCCCACCGCATCGGCGTCGAGCTTCGACTGCCTGCGGACCTGGCGCGGCGCCAGCGTGATGTTCTCCAGCACGGTGAGGTGGGGGAACAGGTTGAACGACTGGAAGACCATGCCGGTCTCCCGTCGGATTTCGGCGATGTTCCGGAGGTCGTCGGACATCTCGGTGTCGTCGACGACGATCCGGCCCCGGTCGTGCTTCTCGAGGCGGTTGATGCAGCGGATGAGGGTCGACTTTCCCGACCCGGACGGGCCGATCACCACCACCACCTCCTGGCGGCCGACCACCAGGTCGACCCCGGCCAAGGCGGCGAAGTCGCCGAACCACTTCTCCACCCCCTCGAGGGTGATCATTGCCTCACCGGTACCGCCCGCGACGAGCGCCGCCGAGGTGAGATTCCCTGTGCTGTCGGTCATCGAACTCCGATCCCCAATCTGGTCTCGAGCCGGCGGCTCTCGCGAGACATCGAATACGAGATGGCCCAGAAGATGAAGGCGACGAAGGGCAACGTCACCGCTTGCAGACCCTGGCCGACGAAGTCGGTCTGGGAGGTCACGTTCTGCCCGACGGCCAACAGCTCGAAGAAGCCGAGGACATAGAGCAGCGAGGTGTCCTGGAAGAGGCTGATGAACTGCCCGACCATGGCGGGAATCACCGCCCGCAGGGCTTGGGGGAGAACGATCCGGCGGGTGGTCGCCCACGGTGACATGCCGAGCGCCTGGGCGGCCTCGATCTGGCCACGACCGATCGACTGGAGCCCGCCCCGGACGATCTCGGCGATGTAGGCCGACTCGAACAGCACGATCACGATCAACGCCCGCATCAGGAAGCTCGGCGCGGCGATCGTCGGCGGGAGGAAGAACTGCACGACGAACTGGGCGACGAGTAGCAGGGCCAGTAGCGGAACCCCACGGAAGAATTCGATGTAGGCGACCGACACCCACCGCACCACCGGGAGCGACGACCTCCGACCCAACGCCAGGAGCATGCCGAGGGGGAAGGCGAGGACGATCCCGACGACGGTCACGAACACGTTGATGTGCACCCCACCCCACCCGCCCCATCCGACGCCACCGAACGCGACCAGCACCTGGACGGCGACGATGAGGCCCACGACGGCGTAGAGCCACGTGAGCCTCCGCGCGGCCGGGGGGAGTGCGGTGCCGACCCGGCGTCCGGCGAGCCCGACTGCCAGGACCAGCGCGGTGAGGATGGTGGGCCAGATCGTCCGGGTCATGGACAGGACGAACAGAACCATGATGATCAGCGGCCAGAAGCGCTGGATGTAGCCAGCCAGGGTGACCTTCGGCTGGGTACGGTCCTGTTGGGCGGCGAGCTCGGCCGACACCCGCCCCATCGCACCGGCAACGACACCGCCGGTCAGGGCGAGCACCCCCGCCGCCACCCACGGCCGCCACAGCTGCGTTCGGTCGAAGCGCCCGACCATGAAGTTGGTGAGGTTCCGCCGGACGATCTCCCACTCGGCGGTCACGACGACGAACCGGGCGGCACGGTAGGCGAGCCACGAGAACAGTATTCCGAAGACCACGGTGAGGACCGTGTTGAACCACGAGCTGAACAGGTTGAGGCGCGCCCACTCGACCGGGCCGACCTCGTGCACCGGTGGACTCAGCCTCACGTCCTCGGTCGGCTCGGGGATCGCGGCCTCGGTCGACGGGATCATCGCTCGATCACCTGGAGGCGCCGGTTGGCGATGTTGGTGAAGAACGAGATCAGCAACGACAGGGCGAGGTAGATGAACAGCAGGAGGATGACCGACTGCACCGCCGGCGCACCGTTGCCGATGGAGATGAAGGTGACGGTGGTGACCTCGGCGAAGCCGATGGCCCATGCCAGCGCAGAGTTCTTGGTCAGGTTCAGGTACTGGTTGCCGATCGGGGGAACCGCGATGCGGAACGCCTGGGGAAGCACCACGAACCGGAGGCGTTGGAAGCTCGAGAGGGCCAATGCCTCGGCCGCCTCGTTCTGGCCTCGGTGGACCGCCTGGATGCTGCCCCGGACGATCTCGGCGATGTAGCTCGCCGTGTAGATGACCAAGGCGAGGAGCACGGCGGCGTAACCGGCGCTCATCGTCCAACCTCCGTCGAGTTGGAGGCCGACGACATCGGGCTGGTCCACCCCGAGGGGCCGACCCATCAGCGCCCATGCGGGAACCACCACCGCCGCCAGCGCAGCGAGGGACCACATCACCCGACGGTGGGGCTCACCGGTGGTCTCGTTGCGTCGGGTCCGCCACCGCCACACCACCGCGCCCACCACGAGTCCGACGAGGACCGCGACGAGGAACAGACCCGACCCGTCGTCCACCGAGGGGGCGGTGACCGCGATGGCCCGGTTGGTGATGATGACGAAGCCCCAGTCGAGAGGCTCCTGGATGCGGGGAAGGGGGAGGATGACGGCGAAGTAGGTGAAGAGGATGACCAGGAGCGGCGGCAGGTTGCGGAGCGACTCGACGAAGAGGTTCGCCCCCTTTCGAACCAGCCAGTTCGACGACAGGCTGGCCACTCCGACGATCACCCCGAGGATCGTCGTCAGGACGATCCCCACACCGGCGACCGAGATGGTGTTTCCCAGCCCGACCTGGATCGCCTCGCGCACTGTCTGGGAAGCCCGGAAGTCCGATCCCTGGATCTGGAAGCCAGCGGGCTGGTCGAGGTGCCCGAAGTCGGTACGGATGCCACGGGCCTCGAGGTTGGAGACCAGGTTGTTGTAGAGGTAGGCGATCAGCGCCACGACGGCGACGACGAACACCACCTGGAGCACCACCCGCACCACCCGTACGTCCCGCCAGAAGGGGGGACGAACCGAACGGGGCGGCGTCCGCGACGGCGGGGATGCCTCGACGAGGGACATGGACCTCCTACCTGATCAGGGCGGACTGCTGCCCGGTAACGGAACGAATCCGACCGGTCGTCGGCGCGGCCAGAAGCCGCGCCGACGACCGGCTCAGATCACGGTGACTACGCCGGGATCAGACGTAGGGCGGTGCGTAGAGCAACCCTCCGTTGGTCCACAGGTCGTTCTCGTTGCGCTGCAACCCGAGCGGGGCCACGTTGCGCTCGAAGATCTCCCCGTAGTTGCCGACCTGGCTGATCACGTTGACCGCGAAATCGGTGTCGAGATCGAGACCGGGGTCGAACACTGCGTCGTCCTCGCCGCCCCCGGGAAGGCCGAGGAGCCGCTGGATCGCAGGATCGTCGGAGTCCATGAACTCGTCGATGTTGTCCGAGGTGATGCCGAACTCCTCGGCGGCGATGGTGACGATGACGGTCCAGTTGACCGCGTCGAACCAGGCCTGGTCACCGCCGGGCACCGCCGGGCCGAGGGGTTCTTTCGACATGACATCGTCGAGGATCAACAGGTCGTCGGGCCCACCGTCGGCGTCGGGATGGGCAGCTCGGAGTGCAGCCAGCTGGGACCGGTCCGAGGTCCAGCCGTCGCACTGACCGGCGATGAACGACTCGCGCAGCGTGTCGTTGTCGTCGAAGGACAACGGCTCGTAGCTGAGGCCCCGAGCGTTGAACTGGGTAGCCAGGTTCAGCTCGGTGGTGGTGCCCGAGAGGACGCACACCGACGTGCCGTCCATGTCGTCGATGGAGTCGAATCCGCTGTCGGCGCGAACCATCATCCCCTGACCGTCATAGAAGGTGGTGAGGGTGAAGTCAGCACCCTCGGCACCGTCGCGGGTCGCAGTCCAGGTGGTGTTGCGGACCAGCACGTCGATCTCACCGCCCTGGAGGGCGGTGAAGCGCTGGGGCGCCGTCAGCGGGATGTACTCCACTGCGTCGGCGTCGCCGAGCACTGCCGCGGCGATCGCTCGGCAGTAGTCGATGTCGAATCCGGAGAACTCGCCGTCTTCGTCGACGAAACCGAACCCGGGAACGGCGTCGTTGACGCCGCAGCGCACGACCCCTGCGTCCCGGACCTGGGTGAGGAGACTCTCGCCGTTCTGGATGAGCTCGATGGTGTCGGACGGGCCGTCTCCGTTGTCGGGAGCGTCCGCCCCGTCGTCGTCATCGCCGGTGCAGCCAGCAGCGACGAGCGCGAGGAGCGCCACCATCGCCAACCAGCGTCGCCAAGTCCGATGTTCTCTCATTGTGCATTCCCTCCGTGGTAGTGCCGCCGGGCGTATCCGACCGGTTCGAGATCGAAACCGGGACGGACCGTTCGGACGGGTGATGCTGCGCGAAACCTACGCCAGCC
>SKKL01000125.1 GCA_007121465.1 Acidimicrobiales bacterium
GGCGGGGGCCTACGACGTGGTCGTCGCCGCCGGCGTCGAGGTGATGTCCCTGGTGCCGATGGGCGCGTCGACCTCCAAGGACCTCGGCTTCCCGTTCACCGACTCGATGAACGAGCGCTACGCGGATGCCGGTGGCCTGGTTCCCCAGGGCATCGGCGCCGAGATGATCGCCGACCAGTGGAACCTCAGCCGCGCCGACCTCGACGCCTTCGCCGCCCAGTCCCAGCAGCGGGCCGCGACCGCCACCGCCGAAGGCCGGTTCGAGAACGAGATCATCCCCGTGGCCGAGCGTCGCCGGGACAAGGAGACCGGCAACATCATCGAGACGGGCCAGATGGTCACCGCCGACGAGGGCATCCGTCCCGACACCACCGCCGAGAGCCTCGCCAACCTGAAGCCGGCGTTCAAGCCCGACGGGAAGGTCACGGCGGGCAACTCGTCGCAGATCACCGACGGCGCCTCGGCGGCGCTCATCATGTCCGAGGAGAAGGCCGCCGAACTGGGGCTCACCCCCCGGGCACGGTTCCACAGCTTCTCGGTCGCCGGCGTCGACCCGGTCACCATGCTCACCGGACCGATCCCCGCCACCCACAAGGTCCTCGCCCGAGCCGGGCTGTCGATGGGCGACATCGACGTGACCGAGATCAACGAGGCGTTCGCCTCGGTCGTCCTCGCCTGGGAGAAGGAACTGCACCCCGACATGGCGACGGTCAACCCCAACGGCGGGGCGATCGCTCTCGGCCACCCGCTCGGCTGCTCGGGCACCAAGCTCCTCGGGACCCTCCTCAACGAGCTCGAGCGCACCGGCGGCCGCTACGGCCTGCAGACCATGTGTGAGGGCGGCGGGCTGGCCAACGCCACCATCATCGAGCGGTTGGGCTGACACCCCGCTGCTGACCCGACGGGCGATCACCCGTCGCGGCCCCTATCGTGGTCAGGGATGAACTGGACGCGAGTGCTGGTCGCGGCGGGTGCCGCCTACATCATGTTGCGCATGGGTTTTGCCATGCTCCGTGGCCTCGGCGCGCCCACCCCCGAACCGCCACCGCCCGGCGAGCTCCGCAAGGTGAGGCTCAACTATCGGTGTGGGATCTGCGGCACCGAACTGCGGATGACATCGGCCCCCGACGAGGACCCTCCCCCGCCCCGGCACTGCCTCGAGGACATGGATCTGGTCGCTCCCGTGATGGAGTGACGGCCGTCCACAGGGTGTGGACAACTTTGGGGAGAGTCACACAGGTGTAACTTTGGTCACACCTACCTGACACGTGCCGTTCACATCGTTTCCGCCGCCGCCGGGCGACGGGAACGAGTCGTCAGTGGAGCTTGGTGGCGGTGATGATGCCACCGAGAACGAACCCGAGACCGAGGAACAGGTACCAGTTGTTGGTGCCACCGGGAAGCAGGTCGAGGTAGTTGACGATGATCGTCAACGCACCCACGCCGAGCAGCCCGAACATGGTGGGAGCCACCCAGGGAGGGCTCACCTTCTCGCTCATCGGAACCGGCGGGGTGTACCGGGTGCTCGACCCCGGGTGGCCGCCGTCGCCGGTGGTGGCGCCAGCGCGGGCCCGGTCGTCGGGGCGCGTGCCCTTCGGGGTGACGCGTCCTCCGGTCTGTTTCTTCTTCGGCGGGGTGCCCATGGCCCGAGACTAGCCAGCCTCCGCGGGCGAACGCCCGCCGAGGGTGACACCGCTCCCGGGAACCCGTTCGGCGGCCCGGATCCGGACCGGTAGCCTGAGCGCACCATGGGTGCCCGGGTCCTCGTCATCGACAACTACGACAGCTTCGTCTACAACCTCGTCCAGTACCTGGGTGAGCTCGGGGCCGAGCCGATCGTGCACCGTCACGACGCCATCGGCATCGACGACGTCCACGACATCGGGCCCGATGCCGTGCTCATCAGCCCCGGCCCCGGCCGCCCCGAGGACGCCGGGTTGAGCAACGACGTCATCGGCGCACTGGGCGGGACGGTTCCCATCCTCGGTGTGTGTCTCGGCCACCAGTGCATCGGCCAGTTCTACGGCGGCGAGGTCGTTCGGGCCGCCCAGGTCATGCACGGGAAGACCTCGCTCATCCGCCACGAGGGCGTCGGCGTGTTCGCCGGGCTTCCGCAGCCCCTCGAGGCGACCCGCTACCACAGCCTCATCGTCGACCGTGACTCGATCCCCGACGTGCTCGAGATCACCGCCGAAGCCGACGACGGCACCGTGATGGGTCTGCGGCACCGCGAGCTCGACGTCGAGGGGGTCCAGTTCCACCCCGAGTCGATCCTCACCGCCGCGGGTCACGACCTGATCCGCAACTTCCTCACCCGCGCCGGCTGAGGCGGCCGACGACCCGGCCCCGCATCACCGGGCGGTTCGTTCGTCGTCAGGCCTTAGTCGTCAGGAGGCTCGGTGGTGGTGGTCGTGGTGGTCGTCGTGGTGGTCTCGGGCGGTCCGGTCGACACGACGATCTCGACGGGCGACCCGACGGGTCGGACCGTGCCCGCCGACGGGTCCTGGGAGATCACCGAGCCCGACGGCACGCTGCCCGAGGTGGCGAAGCTGACCTGGGGCGAGAAACCGGCCGACTGGAGGCTCTGCTCGGCGCTGGACTGGGTGAGGTTCACCACCGAGGGGACGGGCGCCTCCTGGGCCGGTTCGGGTCCCTGGGAGACGAACACGGTGATGAAGGACCCAGCCGCTGCGGGGGTCCGGTGGGCCGGACTGGTGCGGGTGACCCGACCCTCGGGGGTGTCGTCGCTGAACTCTTCTTGGACGGTGACCTCGAAGCCGGCGTCCTCGAGGATCGACACGGCCTGGGCGAGCTGCTCGCCGCGGACGTCGGGCACGTCGATCATCTCGGCACCCTGGGAAACGACGAGGTTGAACGTGTCGCCGGGGGTGACCATGGCCTCAGCCTCGGGGTCCTGGGCGAGGACCTCGCCCTCGCCGGCGTCGTCGTCGAAGACCCGTTCGATGGTCCCGAGGACCAGACCTTCGGCCTCCAGGAAGGCGATCGCCTCCTGTTCGAACGACCCGACCACGTCGGGCATCGGGAAGTCCTCCTCGGCCTGACTGACCGAGAGCAGGACGATACTCCCCTCGTCGGCGGTGGAACCACCAGAAGGGTCCTGGTCGAACACGATGCCCGGTTCGAAGTCGGGGTTGATCTCGTACTCGACCTCGACCTCGAAGCCGTCGGCCTCGAGCCGTTCCCGCGCCTCTTCCTCGGTGAGCAGGACGACCCCGGGGACGGTGACCCCGTCGGCGTCGCCGCCGCCGAGTCCGAGCGCGTTGGCGAAGATGGCGAGCAAGGCGACGAGCAGCACCACGAGGGCGATGAGTCCGCCGATGAACCAGCCGGTGCGGCTCGACGGCTCCTCGAACTCCTCCTCGTCGTCATAGTCCTCGTACACGGCCTGGGTGGCGGTGGTTGCGGGCATCGAGGAGGTGGCGCCGGGGTCGACCGCTGCCGCGACCGCTGTCGCTCCACCGGCTCCGGCGGCGAGCACCGCCTGGCCCTCGCGGAACCGGCGCAGATCGGCCCGGAGGTCCTCCGCGGAGGGGTACCGGTCGTTGGGGTCCTTGGCCAGCAGCCGCATGCAGATCGCGTCGATCGACGCCGGCACCCGCGTGTTCACGGTGCTCGGCGGCACGGCCGGCTGCTGGACGTGCATGTAGGCGGTGGCGACAGCCGAGTCGCCGACGAAAGGTGGACGGCTCGCCACCATCTCGTAGAGGACGATGCCGAGCGAGTAGAGGTCGCTACGGGGATCGACCGAACGTCCTTGGGCCTGCTCGGGCGAGAAGTAGGTGGCGGTGCCCATCACCGACCCGGTCTGGGTCAGGTTGGTGTCGCTGGCTCCACCGAAGGCCCGGGCGATACCGAAGTCGGTGACCTTCACCTGCCCGGACTGGGTGACGAGGATGTTGCCGGGCTTGATGTCGCGGTGCACCACGCCGTTGCGGTGGGCGAAGCTGAGCGCGGCGGCGACGTCGATGGCGATGTCGGCCGCCCGGTCCGGGTGGAGCATCCCCTCGGCCTTGAGCACCTCGGCGAGGCTGCGGCCGTCGACGTACTCCATGACGATGAAGTAGGTGCCGCCCTCCTCGCCCCAGTCGAAGACGCTGGTGACGTTCGGGTGGTTCAGGTTGGCCGCGGCCTGAGCCTCACGGCGGAAGCGCTCGACGAACGCCGGGTCGCTGGCGAACTGGGGGAAGAGGACCTTGACCGCGACCGGCCGGTCGAGGAGCCGATCACGGGCCAAGAAGACATCGGCCATGCCGCCGCGTGCGATCTGTCGATGCAGTTCGTAGCGGCCGTTGTAGACCGTGGGTTCCTGGTCGGACATGTGACGTGTGATGCCTCCTCGGGCGTTCGCCGCACAAGTATGGGCCAGGGAACGACGCGGGTGAGGACGCCGCTACGTTCCGGGGTCGGGTTCCGGCTCCGACCCGGGTGGGGTGACGGGAGGCGCGGCCGGCGACAGGGCGGTCTCGAGGACCGTCCGGGCGACCGGTGCGGCGACCCGGCCACCGGACTGCTCGCCCGCCCCTTCCTCGGCGAGGACGACGACCGCCACCGCCACGTGCGGCGTCTCGCCCGGCGGGCCGGCGAAGCCGATCATCCACGCGTGGGTGCTCGCGGTCCCCTCGGCGAGACGGGCGGTGCCGGTCTTGCCTCCGACTTCGTAGCCGGGGATGGCCATGGAGGTTCCGGTGCCCGACGTGACCACCCCGATCATCGCCTGGCGCAGCGCGGCGGCGTTGGCCGGGCTCATCGCCCGACGCCACACCTCGGGCTCGTAGCGCTCGATCAGCCCCCCGTCGGCGTCGCGCAGTTCGTGAACGACGTGGGGTTGCATGATGTTGCCGCCGTTGGCGACGCCGGCGGCCACGAGAGCCATCTGCAGAGGCGTGGCCGACACGTCGTGCTGGCCGATGGCCGCCTGGGCGAGAGAGGGCGTGTTCTCGAACACGGTGCCGGGCACGGCGGGGTCGGGCTGATCGGCGCCGGGCGTGCTGAGGGCCTCGCCGTAGTCGGTGGGGAAGACCGACAGCGCCGGGGCGGGCAGGTCGATCGGCGGGCGGGAGTTGAAGCCGAAGGCCTCGGCCCCCTCCGCCATCACATCGGGTCCGAGGGTGAGCGCCCCCATCTCGGCATAGGCGGTGTTGCACGACACCCGGAGGATCTCCGCGAGGCTGCCACCACACACCGACCCTCCGGCGTTGGTGATCGCCCGGCTGGTGAGCGGAGGTGTCCACGTCGACTGTCGGTCATAGGAGGGTTGGTCCATGGTGACCAGGCCGCTCTCGAGTCCCGCCGCGCTGACGACCACCTTGAACGAGGAGCCGGGGAAGTAGCGCTCCTGGTAGGTCCGGCCGAGCATGGGGTTGCGGGGGTCGAGCAGGTAGAGGCTGCGGGCCTCGGTGGCCTGGGCGATGTCGGGGCTGCTCACCAGGTTGGGGTCGAACGACGGCCACGACCACAGGGCGAGGATCTCCCCCGTGCGGGGGTCGAGGGCGACGACCGAGCCGGGCCGGTCGCCGAGCGCGTCGCGTGCCGCGGCCTGGACGTCGGCCCGGACCGACAGCACGAGACTGCCCGACCGGTCTCGGTCGACGAACAGATCGGCGAGGTTGCGCAGCTCGAGCTCGGGTGTCTGGCCCGCCAGCTCGGTGTCGTAGGTGCGTTCGACGCCGCTCGCCCCGAAGTGGAGGGAGAAGTGTCCCGAGATCTGGGCGAACAACTCACCCTCGGGGTACTCCCGCTGGCGACGCAAGGCGGTGTCGACCTCCACGCTGCGGGCGACCACGGTGCCGTCGATGGTCGAGATGGTGCCCCGGGGTCGGCTGTAGTTGGCGACGACCTGGCGGGTGTTGTCGGGGTTGTCTTGCAGCTCCTGGGCCTGGAAGACCTGGATTCGGTTGAGCTGGCCGAACAGCACCAGGAAGCAGAGGAGCACCCCGACGGTGAGGCGTCGGATCTGGCGGTTCATGCCGGCACCGCCGCGGCCTCGGCCTCGACCTTGCGGAGCTGTCGGGTGGTCACGTCGTGGGAGAGCCGCAAGAGGAGCCCGAGCAGCACGTAGTTCACGATCAGCGACGAGCCACCGTAGGAGACGAACGGGAGGGCGATGCCGGTGAGGGGAAGTACCCGGGTGATCCCCCCGACGATGATGAACACCTGGGTGGCGATGAGGGTGGCGATACCGACCGCGAGGAGCTTGTCGTAGGGGTGTTCGGCGACGACGGCGAGACGCAGCGCCGACCCGACGAGCAACAGGAAGGTGATGAGCACGGCGGTGGCGCCGACGAGGCCGAGCTCCTCACCGATGGCGGTGAAGATGAAGTCGGTGGTGACGACGGGGACCCGCTCGGGGTTGCCGAGGCCGAGGCCGGTGCCGGTGAGGCCGCCTTGGGCCAAGGCGTAGGTCGACTGAACGATCTGGTAGGCCTCGCCGCGGATGACCTCTGGTCGCCACGGGTCGAGCCACACCTCGAAGCGAGGGGCCACGTGGGCGAACTGGGTGTAGGCGAGGTACGCCCCGACGACGAACAGACCACTCCCGAGGACGAGATACGAGAGCCGCTCGGTCGCCACCCAGATCATCACGAGGAAGACGGTGAAGATCATGAGGGACGGGCCGAGGTCGTTCTGCTGGACGAAGATGAACAAGGCTGCGCCGAGCGCGAGGATCAGCGGCCCGAGACGCTTCGGGTCGGGCAACATGAGCGGCCCGATCCGGAAGGTGCTGACCGACAGGAGCTCGCGGTTCTCGACGAGGTACCCGGCGAAGAACAGCAGCATCGCCAGCTTTGCCAGCTCGCCGGGCTGGAAGGTGAGGGGGCCGAGCCGCACCCAGATCTGGGCGCCGAGGTTGGCGAAACCGATCGGGGTGAAGGGAAGGATCAGCAACACGAGGCCGGCGAGCAAGAACGTGTATCGGTACCGCTGCAGGTCACGAGGGCGGCGGACCAGCACGAGGGTGGCGACGAACGCACCGATGCCGATGGCGGTCCAGGTGGCCTGAGGAGCAGCCAGGTCGTTGTCGAGCCGGGCGATGAACACGTATCCGAGGCCGTTGAGCAGCGCGGCGAGAGGCAGGATCAGGCCGTCGGCGTTGGGGGCGAACCGACGCACCGCCAGGTGGGCGACGAGGAGCAGGCCGAGGACGATGCCGAGGAACGGCAACAGGTCGGCGGGGAGCGAGGCGCTGGCGCCGAGACCGGCGAGGGCGTAGGCCGATGCGGTGATGATCGCGATGAGCACGATCAAGCCCAGCTCGACCCGCCGGCGCAGGGAGCGGAGTTCGGTCATGGGTCGGTGGTGGTCGGCGTTCCCGCGACGGTGGTGGTGGTCGGGTCTGATGGGACCGTCGTGGTGGTCGTCGGACGGGCCCGATCGAGCTGGTCGGCCAGATTGGCGAGGTATCGGCGGGCGTCGTCGAAGGTGGAGAACTCGGGGCGGGCGGCGACCGAGTCGCGCAGCACCGGTGTGAGGTCGTCGACGTCGACGCCGGTGGACTCGACGATGCTCGGTTCGAACCACAAGAACCCGCCGGGACGCCCCTCGAACACCGCGATGGCTCCGTCGTCGTCGACATCGACGAAGTAGCCGCTGTTGCCGTACCAGACCACCGCGAACCCGGCGACGACGAAGACCCCCACCACGGCGAGGACGAACACACCGGTGCGCCAGGTGACGAGGCGGGAGCGTGGTGCGGTGTCGAGGTCGACGGCGGGGAGCATCGAGCGACCGTCGTCGTCCTCATCGCCCCCAGCTCCCGGATGGCGGGCGGCGTCGCTGCGGACCTCACCCTCGGGCGCGGCGGCAAGGAAGCCGGCCAGGTCGGCGACGGCGTCGGGGCGGGGAACGATCACCCGGTCGCCGTAGGCGGAGGACGACTCGGGCGTGGCACCCCCGACCACGTCGACCACGGCGCACGTGATGTTGTCCCGCCCACCGCCCTGGTTGGCAAGCGACACCAGTTCTGCGGCGGCCTCGTCCGGGTCGGCGAGACGGCGGAGGGTCGCCGCGATCCGGCTCTCCTCGACTTCGTTGAACAAGCCGTCGCTGCAGAGCAGGTAGCGGTCGCCGACCTCGGCGTCGTGGGCCCACGAGTCGACCTCGACGTCGGGAGCGATGCCGATCGCCCGCGTGACGATGTTCCGCTGCCCGTGGGCGAGCGCCTCCTCGGGGGTGAGGCGGCCGTCGCGGACCATCTCCTCGACGAGGCTGTGATCCTCGGTGCGCAGCTCCAGGTCGCCGTCGCGCAACAGATAGATGCGGGAGTCGCCGACGTTGGCGATCGCGAGCCGAGGGGGACCCTCACCCGAGCCGTCGTCGATGAGCGCGACCGCGCACATCGTGGTTCCCATGCCCCGCAGGTCGCGGTCGGCCGCGGCCTCCCA
>SKKL01000048.1 GCA_007121465.1 Acidimicrobiales bacterium
TCCTCGTTCTGCGACCTGTCCGAAGTCGCTTTGGCTGACGGTCGGGAACGGCGCTCGCCGCCCTTGTTTCGGGATCCGCGGCGGGGTTCGTTGCTACGGCTGGGGCGCTCACGATCCTCCGCGTCGGTGTCGGGCGGCGAGTCATCCTGGTCGGCCGAGTCGGTGTCGGGCGGCGAGTCATCGGCAGTCGATGCCGTGTCTCGGCGACGCGACCCCCCACCGGAACCGCCACCCTGGCGCCGCGACCCACGGCGACGTTCACGCCGATCGACCTTGGGTCGGGGCTGGACCGGCCGCACCCGGGCTCGCACCCGAGCCTCGCCACGCATCCGACCGAACAGGCCGGGGCGGGGTTCCTCGAGGATCTCGAACTCGGCGTCGGACTCCTCGACGTGCAACTGATCGAGCGCCAGTTCCTTGGCGGCGTCGACGGACTTCGCGGTGGTTTCTACCCACTCCACTGTCAGGACCTCTTCTTCTTGCGGCGAGCGGGCGTCGACCGGGAGGACGATCCGCCCTTCGGTGTGGTGCGGCCGGACCCGTTGGTGCTCGGCTTACCGTTGTTCGTCCCACCCGAGTTCCCCCCGGGCTTGGACCGGCCGGTCGATTTGGCGTTGCGAGAGGGCTTGGCGCTGTCCGACGGGGTCGCCTTGCCGGCGTCGCCCTTGGAGCCCGAGCCCTTGTCGGTCCGGCCCTTCGTCTCGTTCTTGTCCGAACCCCGACCTCGGGGCGTTCCCTTGTCGGTCTTGTTCGTGCGTTCCTCGCCCGTGGTGTCGATCGGACCCGATCCATCTCCTCCGGCGGTGGCCAGGTTGGTGGCACCGATCCCGAGCAGTGCCTGGACGCCACTGATGTTGTACAGGCGCATCGAGATGGCGGCGTTCTGGAAGATCCGGTAGAGGTTCGACACGAAGAAGTAGATGACCAGACCGGCAGCGAAGTTGAACGAGATGAAGGCGAAGAAGATCGGGAGGACCCGGAGGAGGATCTTCTGCTGAGGCGGCATCTCGACGTTCGGGTTACGGACCGACATCTGCTTCTGCTGGAGGAAGGCAGACCCGGCAACCACGAGGATCAGCACCATGTACGGCAACCCGGCACCAAAGGAGTCCTGCAGGGCGGCCGCGGCCGAGCGGGACAGGTCCATCCCCACCGATGGCATGTCGCTGCTTCCGAGGAGAGCGTTGTAGAGCTCGCTGTCAGGGAACTGGTCCAGGTACTTCGGTGCGAAGGTGCCCTCCTCGATGCCCAGGGTCGCGGCCTGGTCGGCCGAGGCGCCGCGGGTGAGGCCGTAGATGACCTGGTAGAGGATGATGAAGAACGGGATCTGCAACAGCATCGGCAGACAGCCACCGAGCGGGTTGATCTTGTTCTCTCGGTAGAAGGCGAGGAGTTCCTCGTTCATCTTCTGACGATCGTCAGCGAACTCCTGCTGGATCTTCTTCATCTCGGGTGCCATCGCCGACATCGTCATCATCGAGCGAGTGGCCTTCACGTTGAGAGGCGTGACGATCACCATGATGGTCAGCGTCAACAACGTGATCGCCCAGAAATAGGATCCACCGACGAGTGGCAACTCGTAGAACCAGGCCAGAAGCCAGGCGATGCCATTGAAAAATGGGTCGAACATCAGTGAGCTTTCGGTTCAGGGACCAGGTCGATGCCATGTCCGCCCCACGGGTGGCACCGGCCGAGGCGGCGTGCGGTCAGCCAGGCGCCGCGGATCGCGCCGTGGGTCTCGACCGCTTCCAGGGAGTAGGCAGAACACGAGGGGAAGTACCGGCACGGCGATGGTCGGCCGGCTCGGAGGTACTGATAGGAGCGGACGAGCCGCATGAGCGCTCGGGCCGCCACGCCAGACCGAGGTGGTGCGTCGACCCCAGGGGTCGTCGTAGCCGGCGCGGTCATCGGGACTCGCTCGCCAGCCGCTGGAGGGCGTGCTCGAGACAGGCGGTCAGCTCGCCATAGGTCAACGACGTCGCCTCCGGTTGTGCACCGAGGAGGTATGCCCCGGGGGGTATGTGTCCGGCTCGGTCCGCCTCGATGAGCAACGCCCGTAGGCGCCGGCGCAGACGATTGCGGGCGACGGCATTGCCGACCCGCCGCCCGAGAGCGAACGCGACGCGCGGCGGCTCGTCCGGCCGGTCCGGCAGGTGAACGATCCAGAGAGGACCGCTCCGGACCCGCCGCCCGCGCCGACGCAGGGAAGCAAAGGTCGCTCGGTCACGCAGCGACCAGATCAGGCTGACAGTCGAGCCCGACCCTTGCGGCGACGGGCCTTCACGATGGCCCGCCCCGCACGGTCGGACATGCGGTGGCGGAACCCGTGCCGCTTGGCACGCTTCCGGACGTTGGGCTGGTAGGTTCGCTTCACAGCTGGGCCTCCTCGACCTGCGGACAACCGTCCACAGCGGCGGAACCGGCGATGTCCGAGACATCAGGACCGGCACAGGATTGTGGGTCGGTCGCAGTGCCACCGGTGCACACCGGGGACCGGGGACCGGTCCGGGCGCGCACCACCTGGCGCGACGACACGCCTGGACGAAGGGTAGAGGTGCCCGCCCACTCGGAGCAACTGCGGGGCCGGGCGACGCCGACGATCGCCATCCCCGGCCTCCACAGGCGTTCGACGCGAGATGTGTTACATCAGTGCAATTCAAACGGGCTGAGCAGGCCTGACAAACACCGACCAACGCTCCCGTGCAGCAGCAGGGACCGCGGTGCTAGGTTCCTCAACCTTGACGATCGCCCCGCCGGGCTCACCCACCGACGCTGTCGGCAACGGTGGTGAACATCCCCGGAGCCGGTTGTCATCAGTTGTTCAGCGCGTTATCCACAGCTGTGGATCGTACTGTGGATCTCCGAACCGAACTTGAGGGAGGCGGTCGAACTGGTGCAGGAAGCCGACGTCCTCTGGGACGCATGTACCGACATCCTCCGGGCCCAGGTCTCCGACGCTGTCTGGTTGACGTCGTTCAACGGGGCCCAACCGCTCTCGTTGAACCAGGGGGTGCTCACCCTCGCCGTGCCGAGCACCGTGGTGAAGGAGCGGATCGAAGGTCGCTACCTCGCGCTGGTCCGAGACGCGCTCTCGGAGGCAGGTGCTGACGAGGTCGCGCTCGCCATCGAGGTGCACACCGACGCCGAGGAAGGTCCCGACCCGCTCACCCACCTCGACGGAATCGACCCTGACCGGCTCGTCGCCGAGTCGCTCAGCTCCAACGGGGTGACCACCGACTACGACCTCAGCCCCACCGAGGTCGCCACCGAACCCGCGGGTGACCCCCTCGGGGGCCCGACCGAGACGGGCGAGCCCCGCTACAGCTTCGAGTCCTTCGTCATCGGCTCGTCCAACCGCTTCGCCCACGCCGCCGCTCTCTCGGTGGCCGAACAGCCCGGTCGTTCCTACAACCCGTTGTTCATCCACGGGCGCGCCGGCTTGGGCAAGACCCACCTGCTCCAAGCCATCGCCCACTACGTGCGCAGCGTCTACCCGCGTTCCACGGTCCGCTATGTCGCCACCGAGACGTTCCTCAACCAGTTCGTCGACGCCATCCGCACCAACACGCCGAACGACTTCAAGCGTCGCTACCGCGAGATCGACGTCTTGTTGCTCGACGACATCCAGTTCATCGAAGGTCGTGAAGGGCTCCAGGAGGAGCTGTTCCACACCTTCAACCGCCTGCACGAGGCGAACCGCCAGATCGTGCTCTCCTCGGATAGGCCGCCCGACGCCATGGCCACCCTCGAGGACCGCCTCCGCAGCCGGTTCAAGATGGGTCTCATCACCGACATCCAGCCACCGGACTTCGAGACCCGCCTCGCCATCGTCCGCAAGAAGGCCGAGCGTGAGACCTTTGTCATCCCACCCGACGTCCTCGAGTTCATCGCCACCCACATCAAAGAGAACATCCGCGAGCTCGAAGGTGCACTGACACGGGTCGCCGCCTACTCCAGCCTCAACCGGATCGCGATCACCGCTGACATCGCCGAGCAGGTCCTCGCCGACCTCGTGGGCGACACCCAGCCTCGTGTCATCACTCCTCAGCTCATCCTCGACGCCACCTCCGCGATGTTCGGCTATCCGATCGAGGAGATCATCGGCAAGAGCAGGCGCCGGCCTCTCGTCACCGCTCGCCAGGTCGCGATGTATGTCTTCCGGGAGCTCACCGATCTCAGCTTCCCCGCCATCGCCCGTGAGTTCGGCGGTCGCGACCACACCACCGTCATCCACGCCGTCGACAAGATCAGCTCGCTCATGAAGGAGCGCCGCCAGATCTACGACCAGGTCACCGAGCTCATGCACACCATCCGGGGTGGAGAATGACGCACGCGCCGGTGGACGACCAGGGGACGACCCTGTGGGGAACACTGGTCACCTCGGTGGATGACCAAACGCTCCTCCACCGAATTCCACCGGCGTCGTTTCTGACCTGGGGACGGCTGGGGACGACGGTCGGACATCCACACCTCCGCTGACCTGGGACGATAGGTGTTCGTCCACAATCCACAGCCCTTACTACGATCACCAACCAGATGAACCCATCTCCACGTGTAGAAAGCGGGAAAACCTCGTGAAGTTCCGATGCGAACGAGACCGGCTGGTCGAGGCACTGGGTACCGCGGGGCGCGCGGTGTCCACCCGAGGTGGCACCCTGACCGCCCTCACCGGCATCCGTGCCGAGCTCGTCGGTGACCACCTGTCGCTCACCGGCACCGACCTCGAGCTGACGATCACCGTCGAGATCGAGGTCAACGGCGAGGCCGACGGCGTGGTGGTCCTGCCGGCCAAGCTCACCGCGGAGATCATCCGCTCGCTTCCTGACGGCGCTGTGCAGGTCACGGTGGGCGACGAGGAAGCCGAGATCATCTCGGGGTCGGCCACCTTCACGGTTCTGCTGCTCGCCCCCGAAGGCTTTCCCCAGCAGCACACCGCCGAGGCCGATCCCGTCAACGTGCCCACTGCCGAGCTGGCCAGCGCCATCCGCCAGGTGGTGCGAGCAGCCAGTCGCGACGAAACCCGGTCGGTTGCGCTCACCGGAGTTCTCCTGGCGGCCGAGGCCGAGGGACTGCGCCTCGTCGCGACCGACTCCTACCGCCTCGCCATGCGCGACTTGCCCGGCCTGTCGCTCCTCGGCGCCGAGGCCCAGGTCATCGTTCCCGCTCGAGCCTTGTCCGAGCTGGTCCGTTTGCTCGGTGATTCCGAGACCGTCGAGGTTCGCCTCGATGCCGGCACCGCGTCGTTCGGGGTCGGAACGGCCCAGGTCACCACTCGTCTCATCGAAGCCGAGTACCCGAACTATCGAGGGCTGATCCCGTCGAACCAGCCGAACCGCCTCACCGTCGGCCGCGATGCCCTGCTCGAGGCGGTCCGGCGTGTTGCGCTCATGGTGCAGTCGACCCCGACCCCGATCCGACTCGTGTCCTCGGCGGACCAGCTTGAGTTGCTGGCGATCACCCCCGACCGCGGGGAGGCCCGTGAGGCCGTTCCCGCCAAGTACGAGGGTGAGGAGCTCACCGTGGCGTTCAACCCCGAGTACCTGCTCGCCGGAATCGACGCCACCAGCGGGGACGAGATCAGCATCGAGACCGTCGATGGTCTGAAGCCGGCGCTGCTGCGCTCGAGCGAGGACGAAGGGTTCTTGTACCTGTTGATGCCGGTCCGGGTGTCCTGACCTCCGGGTGCGTGTCGACGAGCTCTGGCTGACCGACTTCCGGTCATACCCCGAGGCCCACGCCCGGTTCGCCCCCGGCGTGACCGCGGTCCTCGGATCGAACGGCCAGGGCAAGACCAACCTGGTCGAGGCGGTGGCTTTCCTCGCCACGACCGGGTCGTTCCGCGGTGCTCCGACCGACGCGCTGGTGCGGGCGGGCGCCGAGACCGCGGTGGTGCGGGCTCGTGCCGATCGGGAGGGTCGGGAGCTGCTGGTCGAAGCCGAGTTGGCCGTGGCCGGCCGGACCCGTATCCAGGTCAACCGCCAGCGTCTCGGGCGCTCGAAGGACCTGCTCGGCGCCATCCGGGTCACGGTGTTCTCCCCCGACGATCTCGAGTTGGTCAAGGGCGGGCCGTCGGAGCGTCGTCGGTACCTCGACGACCTCCTCGTCGCGATCCATCCTCGCAACGACAAGGTCCGCACCGACGTCGACAAGGTCCTGCGCCAGCGCAATGCTCTGTTGCGTCAGGCCGGTGGGCGTGTCAGTCCGGATGTCGCGGCGACTCTCGACGTGTGGGATTCCCGGTTGGCCGCGGCGGGGGATGCTCTCGGCAACGAGCGTCGCCGACTCGTCGAACAGATGGCCGGGGGTTTGTCCCGCTCCTACCAGACCGTGGCCGGGACGCCGGTGAGCATCGACGCCCGCTACGACCCGGCGTGGTTGAGCGACGGCCTGGCCACCGCGCTGGTCGCTGCTCGAGACGACGACATCCGCCGCGGGGTCACCACCGTCGGCCCCCACCGCGACGAGATCGACCTCCGAATCGACGGGCTGCCGGCGCGAACGCACGCGTCCCAGGGTGAGCAGCGATCTCTGGCGTTCGCGCTCCGGATGGTCGGCCACACCCTCGTCACCGGCGCGGTCGGGGTGCCTCCCGTCCTGATCCTCGATGATGTCTTCTCCGAGCTCGATCCCTATCGCAGCCGGGCCCTCCTCGACGCGATCCCGACGGCTCAGACGATCCTCACCACCGCCGGGGAGCTCCCCGCCGGGGTGACCCCCGACGTCGTGCTGACGATCACCGACGGCCGGTTAGCCTCGAGCTGATGGCCTGGCGTCCGTTGCCCGACCCCGACGGTGAGCCACCCGCGCCCATCTCGGAGTCGCTCGACCGGGTCCTGCGAGCGTTGGGATCACCCCCGATGGCGACCCGCGACGAGCTGTTCGACGTGTGGCCGGAGGTGGTGGGTCCGGCGATCGCGGGCACGTGCCGTCCTGTCTCGCTGACCGGCGGAACCCTCACCGTGGTGGTGCCCGACGGGGGGTGGGCCAGCCAGTTGCGGTGGATGGGTCCCGAGCTGGTCACCAAGCTCGCGGTGCGCCTCGGTCCCGGTGTCGTGGAGCGCATCGAGACCCGCGTCCGGCCGGACTGACCCGGAGAATTCCGGACGAGGGCCGGCACCGACCCATGAGCCTCGCTGTCGGTGGGTGCTGGTATGCTGTGAACATCGTGTTTACCGGCCTGACCAGCGGTTTTTCACCCGTCGGCCTGGTGTCACCTCCACTCTGCGGCGTGCCTGGCGCGCCCGCCCGAAAGGCGCTCGTTGGCTCAACAAACTGACTCGTACGGGGCAAAGGACATCCAGGTCCTCGAAGGTCTGGAAGCGGTCCGCAAGCGCCCCGGCATGTACATCGGCTCCACCGGTCCCACCGGGTTGCACCACCTGGTCTACGAGGTGGTCGACAACGCCGTCGACGAGGCCATGGCGGGGCACTGCACCCACATCGGGGTCACGCTCCTGCCCGACGGCGGGTGTGAGGTCCGCGACGACGGGCGAGGCATCCCTGTCGATCGTCACGACAAGTACCCCGAGATGACCGCGGCCGAGGTCGTGCTCACCGTCCTGCACGCCGGAGGCAAGTTCGGCGGCGACGGCTACAAGGTCTCGGGCGGCCTCCACGGCGTCGGGGTGTCGGTCGTCAACGCGCTCTCGCGGCGCCTCGAGGTCGAGATCGACCGCGACGGTCAGCGCCACGCCATCGAGTTCGTCGACGGTGGCGAGCGGGTCGAACCAATGCACGTCATCGGCGACTCGCCGGGCGGTCAGACCGGAACCACGGTTCGCTTCTGGCCCGACGGCACGATCTTCGAAGAGATCACCTTCCGGGCCCAGACCCTGCTCGAGCGGTTCCAGATGATGGCCTTTCTCAACAAGGGCCTCGAGATTCGTTTCGCCGACCGCCGCGAGGACGCCGACGCCGAGCCGGTCGTGTTCCGCTACGACGGCGGCATCATCGACTTCGTCGCCCACGTGAACTCCACCAAGGACGCCCTGTTCGACAAGGTGGGTTACTTCGAACGGGCCGAGGACGACCACGAAGTCGAGATCGCGTTCCAGTGGAACACGGGCTACAACACCGACGGGCTCCACTCCTTCGCCAACGGCATCAACACCACCGAGGGTGGCATGCACGAAGAGGGCTTCCGCAAGGCCCTCACCAACGTGGTGAATCGCTACGCGCGGACCCGGGGCGTGCTGAAGGAGAAGGACGACAACCTCCAGGGTGAGGACATCCGCGAGGGTCTCACCGCCATCATCTCGGTTCGACTGCGCGATCCCCAGTTCGAGGGCCAGACCAAGTCCAAGCTAGGCAATGTCGTCATCCGCTCGTTGGTCGAGCGGGCGACCAACGAGAAGCTCGCCGAGTGGCTCGAGGAGAACCCCAACGAGGCCAAGGCCCTGGTCACCAAGGCCGTGCAGGCCTCCCGGGCCCGCATCGCCGCCCAGTCGGCTCGGGCGGCGACCCGCCGCAAGTCCGCCCTCGATGGCGCCGGCCTGCCCGGCAAGCTCACCGACTGCTCGTCGCGCAACCCCGAGGAGTCCGAGATCTACATCGTCGAGGGCAACTCGGCCGGCGGTTCGGCCAAGGACGCCCGCGATCCGCGCATCATGGCGATCCTGCCCATCCGGGGCAAGATCCTCAACGTCGAGCGGGCCCGCGACGACAAGATGTTCCGCAACGCCGAGATCGGCACCCTCGTCCAGGCCATCGGAGCCGGCGTCGGTCCCGAGTTCGACGTCTCCCGGATCCGCTACCACAAGATCGTCATCCTCTGTGATGCCGATGTCGACGGCAGCCACATCCGCACGCTGTTGCTCACGTTCTTCTTCCGCCAGATGCGCGACCTCGTCGAGCGGGGCCACGTCTACATCGCCCAGCCGCCGCTCTACAGCACCGAGGTGCAGAAGCGGAAGGTCTACCTCAAGGACGACCCGGCCCGGACGGCCTTCCTGTCGGAGTTCCCGAACCACAAGGCCGACTTCGCCCGCCTGAAGGGTCTCGGTGAGATGGACGCCGAGGAGCTGTGGGCCACCACCATGGACCCCGACCGCCGGACCCTCCTGCAGGTGGGTGTCGACCAGGCGGTCATCGCTGACGAGGTGTTCTCGATCCTCATGGGCGACGACGTCGAGAGTCGCAAGCACTTCATCCAGACCAACGCCAAGGACGTGAGGTTCCTCGACATCTGATGGCCGACGACGACCAGAACCCCGACGCCCCGACGCCCGACGACGACGCTGCTCCTGACGACGGCGCTGCTCCTGACGAGGATGCTCCCGAGACCGACGGTCTGAGCGTCGAGGAGACCCTCGACGCCATCTCCTCGGGTGGGGTCGAACCCATCGAGATCGAACGGGAGATGGAGCAGTCGTTCCTCGACTACGCCATGTCGGTCCTGGTCTCGCGGGCCCTGCCCGACGCCCGCGACGGTCTCAAGCCGGTCCACCGCCGGATCCTCTGGGGCATGTTCGAACAGAACGTGCTCCCCACCCGGTCCCACGTGAAGTGCGCCCGGGTCGTGGGCGACGTGATGGGCAAGTACCACCCACACGGCGACCAGGCGATCTACGACGCGCTGGTCCGCCTCGGCCAGCCCTTCTCGTTGGCCAACCCGCTGATCGATCCGCACGGCAACTTCGGGTCACCGTCCGATGCCCCCGCGGCCATGCGCTACACCGAGTGCCGGTTGAGCCGCATCGCCATGAACATGCTGGCCGGCATCGACGAGGAAACCGTCGACATGCTGTCCAACTTCGACGGCAACGAAGAGGAGCCGTCGGTCCTCCCGGCTCGTTTTCCCAACCTGTTGGTCAACGGCGGCCAGGGCATCGCGGTCGGCATGGCCACCAACATCCCTCCCCACAACCTGGGCGAGGTCATCGACGCGGTCCAGCACCTGCTCGCCAACCCCAAGGCCACCATCGACGACCTCATGGAGTTTGTGAAGGGCCCCGACTTCCCCACGCGCTGTCAGGTGCTCGGACGGGCCGGCAGTGTCGACGCCTACCGAACCGGTCGTGGCTCGGTGAAGATGCGAGCGGTCGCCGAGATCGAAGAGGTCTCCGGTGGCGCTCGCATCGTCGTGTCGGCCATTCCGTACCAGACCTCGGTCGAGGCCATCGAGCAGAAGGCGGCCGAAGCGGTCGAGCGGCGCGACATCGACGGCATCCGTTCCATCACCAACGAGTCGGCCAAGGGCGTCACCCGCCTGGTGTTCCAGCTCAAGCGCGACGCCACCCCTCACGTGGTGCTCAACAACCTCTACAAGTACACGCCCCTGCAGACCAGCTTCGGTGTGAACATGGTCGCCCTGGTCGACGGTGTGCCTCGCACCCTCAACCTGCGTGACGCCCTCGTCGCCTATGTCGATCACCAGGTCGAGGTCATCACCCGCCGGTCGGAGTTCCGGCTGCGCAAGGCACGAGATCGGGCTCACATCGTCGAGGGGCTCATCAAGGCCCTCGATCTCATCGATCAGATCATCGCCACCATCCGGGCATCCGAGGACCGCCCCGCGGCTCGCGAGTCGCTGATGGCCGAGCCGTTCGAGTTCTCCCAGGTCCAGGCCAACCACATCCTCGACATGACCCTTGGTCGCCTCACCCGTCTCGGCCGATCCGAGCTCGAGGCGGAGCTCACCCAGCTGCGGGAGACCATCGGTGAGCTCGAGGCGATCCTCGGCGACGACGTCAAGCTGCGTGAGGTCATCCGCGAGGAGTTGGCCGAGGTCCGCGACACCTACGCCACGCCCCGCCGATCCGAGCTCACCTTCGACCCCGGCGACCTCGATATCGAGGACCTCATCGACGACGAAGACATCGTGGTGACCCTCACCGAGGCCGGCTACATCAAGACCGTCTCGATCGATGCCTTCCGCACCCAGGGTCGGGGCGGTCGGGGGGTGGCGGGCACCAAGCTCAAGGACGACGACTTCGTCAACCACGTCCTGCACACCACCGCCCACTCCTACCTGCTGTTCTTCTCCAACCTGGGGCGCGTCTACCGGCTCAAGGCACACGAGATCCCGATGATGGAACGCACGGCGCGAGGCACCGCCATCGTGAACCTGTTGCCGTTCCAGCCCGGGGAGTACATCCAGGCTCTCATCGACACCCGCGACTACGAGACCAACCGGTATCTGTTCTTCGCCACCCGCCAAGGGCAGGTGAAGAAGACCCGCTTCACCGACTACGACTCGTCGCTGCGGGCCGGGATCATCGCGCTCGGGTTGCGCGACGGCGACGAGCTGGTCACCGCCTTCCCCGCCAGCGGCCACGGCGACGTGATCATGACATCCAAGCTGGGCCAGACCATCCGATTCGCCGAGGATCAGGTGCGCTCCATGGGTCGAACGGCAGCAGGAGTGCGGGGCATGCGGTTACGCGAGGGCGACGAATTGGTCGCCGCGTCGGCCGTGGTCGACGATGCCCACTACGTCATCGTCACCGACGCCGGCTATGGAAAGCGCACCGACCCCGCCCTCTACCCGCGCAAGGGCCGGGGCACCCAGGGGGTGCGCGGCATCAACCTGCCCGAACAGCGCGGCCACGTCGTCGCCGCCTTCATGGCCCACGACGAGGACCAGATGGTGGTGGTGAGCTCCGACGGGATCCTCATCCGCACCGAGGTCGGGCAGATCTCCCAGCAGGGACGCTCGGCGAGCGGTGTCCGGGTGATGAACCTGGCCGCGGGCACCCGCGTGGCGTCGGTGGCACCGATCACCGCGGCCGACGTCGACCCCGATGCCGAGACCGACGACGAGGCCGATGCGCTCGTCGGAGCGTCCACCGACCCCGCCGGCGATGGGCCACCCGATCCGGACTGACCCTGGTGAAACCCCTCGGGTCGACCTAGGATCGACCTGAACCCACTTCCCCCGGCACCACTTCCCCCACCGAGCAATCGAGCGCGGGAGTAGCCCGATGTGGGACAGGACACGGCGAGGGCGGAACAGGCCTCAGCGAGCGAACCGGATGGTTGGGCGGCGCGCCCCGGACCGGCCACCCGATGCCGGTCAGGTGGTTCCCCTGGTGGCCATCGCCGTCGTGGTGATGGCCGGCGCCGTGCTGGTGGTCACCGCGGTGGGTGGGGTGCTGGCCGACCGCACCGCCGCCCGGACCGCGGCCGACGCGGCGGCCTTGGCTGCCGCCATCGAGTCTGACCGGGCGGCGGCGGATCTGGCCCATCTCAACGGGGCCGAACTGCTGTCGATCCGACGGATGGGGGACCAGGTGGAGGTCGAGGTTCGGGTCGGTCGAGCCACCGCGCGAGCCCGCGCCGAGACGGTACGAACCCCGGTGGCGCCGGGCCCCGGCGAGGGGCGTGGGGTGGGCGCGTACCGCCCGGGGACCAGTATCCCGTAGGCTTGGGCCCATGGCAGAGCAGACCCGAGTCGGAGCGCGCCGACGACCAGACGCGGCCCGGCCCGGAGGTGGGTCGTCGTCTTCGCCGTCGAAGAAGAAGGCGACGACCGGGCCCGACGAGACGACCGAGGCCGACGGCACCGAGGCCGACGACGACACGCGCGCCGGCACCGACACCGACACCGACACCGAGGACCATCGAACCTCTGCGCGAGACGACGGGGAGACCCAAGAGGTCCCGTCGGTTGCTCCCGAGGATTCCCGATGGTCCGATCCCGATGACGACGAGTCACCCTCCGGGGGTCCCGACACCGCGGCGGATCGCTCGCCTGCGCAAACGTCGGCGGCGTCGCCACTCGATCAGCTCAAGAGCCTGGTTCGCACACGCGGTCCGATTCGGGCACGCAAGGTGCATCGAATCGTCCGGCGAGTCGACCCGTGGTCGATCCTCAAGCTGTGCCTGCTCTTCTACCTGTGTGTCTGGGTCATGTCGATGGTCGCAGTGGTCCTTCTCTGGGGGGTGGCGGTCGGTTCCGGCACCATCGGGAGTCTCGAGAACTTCATCGCTGAGTTCCTCGCGTTCGAGGAGTTCCGGTTCAACGGTGACCAGCTCTTCCAGGTCGTCGCGCTCGGTGGGCTCATCGGCGTGTTCGTGGCCACCGCAGTCAGCGCTGTCCTCGCGGTGGTCTTCAACCTGATCGCCGACCTCACCGGTGGGATCCGGTTCACCGTCGTCGAAGAAGAGTCCGCCCGCCGCATCCTGCGCACCGAAGCCGACCGCACCCGCTCGACCCTCACCTCCTGATCCCGCCGGGCGTTCTCAGGTGGCCCTGGCTCGGTGGTCGCGACTACCGTCCCTGCCTGGCGGGGCTATAGCTCAGTCGGTTAGAGCGCACCCCTGATAAGGGTGAGGTCGCTGGTTCGATTCCAGCTAGCCCCACGCATCGCCTTCGGTCCCCGCCGAAGGCGAACCGTCCCCGAACCGGAGGCACAATCGTGGTCACCCTGTTCCGCCGAGCCCTGGTGGCCATCGGAGTCGCCGGGTTCATCGCCGCCGTCCTCCGTCTGCGGGGCTCGGGTGGCACCCCGGTCCGCGACGGTGGCTGGCGCGAGCTCACCGGCCCGGATCTTCGCTGATGGCCGGGCGTTCTGTCGCGGTCATCGGGCTCGGCGCCGTGGGGTCGCGCGCCGCCCGTCAGCTGCTGTCTTCGGACCAGGTGCCGACCTTGACGGTCCGTGACGCCGACGCGGATCGAGCCGAGACCGTCGGGCGTTCCCTGGGCTCCACGACCACCGCGGAGCTTCCGCCCTACACCGACGCGGTCGAGGCCGACATCGTGGTGCTCGCCACCCCGGCGGGAACCCACGGGGCACTGGCCCGCGATCTGGTGGCGCGCAATCGCTCGGTGATCTCGGTCTCGGACTCGATCGACGACGTCACCGCCTTGGCCGATCTCGATTCTGAGGCCCGCGAGCGCGGAGTGTCGGTCGTGATCGGCGCCGGTTTCTCCCCCGGGTTGAGCTGTGTGCTCGCCCGTCACGCCTCGGCCGACTTCAGCTCGATCGACGAGATCCACGTCGCCATGTCCGGCACCGGCGGCCCGGCGTGTGCTCGACAGCACCACCGTGCTCTCGGCGACTGGGCGATCGACTGGCGTGACGGCGGGTGGGTGCGGCGACGAGGTGGATCCGGGCGGGAGCTGTGCTGGTTCCCCGACCCGATTGCCGGGAAGGACTGCTACCGAGCGGCGCGCCCCGAGTCACTCCTGTTGGCCCCCGCCTTCGGTGGGGTCTCCCGGGTCACCGCCCGTATGGCTGCGACCCGCCGCGATCGCCTCACCGCCCGCTTGCCCATGCTGCGGCCTCCCCACCCCGAAGGCGGCCCCGGAGCGATCCGGGTCGAGGTCCGAGGCTGGCGGGACGACCAGCGCCACGTGAAGATCCTCGGTGCGATGGACCGTCCCGCGGTCGGAGCCGGCACCGTGGCGGCGGTCGCTGCACTGTCGGTCCTCGACGGGCAGGTTCTCCGACCCGGAGCAGCCGGCTTGGCCGAGCTGGTCGACCCGGTCCCGTTCCTCGCCGAGCTGGCTCGTCGTGGGGTCAAAGCCGCGGTGTTCGAGGGTCTCACCGGCTGACGACCCGGTCCCGGCCGAACAGGCCCGTGGGATCGTCCAGCACGCTCGACCCCCCCCGAGACCGGGAATTCGCGCTCTCCGCGGTCAGATCGGCGCTCAGAGGCTGAAAAGTAGTCCGTACGGCCCTTGTGCACAGGGTTACCGACGGGGTTATGTGGGAGACCTCAGTCACACCGATCCGACCGGAACGGGACGAGACACCGAGAAGGGCGATACACGATGGGCGACACCCAGGAACTCTCACAGCGCATCGAGCAGCACCTGCCGCTCGTCAAGCACATCGTCTTCCAGGTGGCGGTGCACTTCCCCCGCCACGTCGACCGCGAGGACCTGGCCCGTGCCGGCGCGCTCGGTCTCGTCGAAGCCGCTCGCCGCTACGACGACGACCGGGGCGTTCCCTTCGAGCGTTTCGCCGCCCAGCGCATCCGTGGAGCGATCCTCGACGCGGTCCGTGCCGCCGACTGGGCTCCCCGCTCGGTGCGCACCGTCGCCCGTCGCCTCGAAGCCGCCGAACAGCGCCTGGCCAGCCAGCTCGGCCGGGTACCGTCGTCGACCGAGATGGCCGAGGAGCTGGGTGTCACCAAGGCCGAGCTCGACCGGCTCCAGGACCGCATGTTCCGTTCGGTCGTCCTCGCCCTCGAGCACGAGGTCACCGACGACTCCGACGAGGACCTCACCCTCGTCGACGTCCTCATCGACCCGAACAGCATCGAGCCTCTCGAAGAGATCGAGACCCGCGAGCTGCTCGGCTACCTCCGCGATGCCGTCGATCTCCTGCCCGAGCGCCAGCGCCTGGTCATCGTCGGGTACTTCCTCGAAGGGCGCACCTCCCAGGACCTCGCCCGATTCCTCGGCGTCACCGAGTCGCGGATCTCTCAGCTCCGCAGCGAGGCGCTGGAGATGCTCCGCGAAGGCATCGAGGGCCAGTACGGCGCCGAGGCCCCCGCCGATCCGGCTACCGCCTCGGGGAGGGTTGCCCGCCGCAAGGCCGGGTACGCCCACGCCATCTCCACCGCCAGCCCCTGGCGTGACCGCATCGACCTCGAGGACGCCTACGACGTCGAGGCCGAGCCGCCGGTGCCGGTCGGGGTTGCCTGGAGCTGAGCGGACAGCTCAGAAGCGGATCGCTCCACCCCACCGGTCGAGTACGGCGGGATCGCCGAACACCTCGAGCCGGGCCGCGGGCATCCGCCCGGTGACCATCAGCGCGAGATCGCTCGCCGGCCCTCGCGCCGCGACGTCGCCCTTGGCGTGCACTCGCTCGACGCGCAGACCATCGGATCCGAGTCCGACGAGCCACTCACCCTCGATGTCGGTGGCGTGCAGGTGGATGGTGACCTCCGGTCCGTCCCAGTCCTCGGAGCGGAAGCGGAAGGGGGCCAGGACCTCGAGCAGCTCGTCGATGATGTCGACGGCCTGGTCGGGGTCGAGGGGATCGGCCGCACTGACCGCGGCCTGGGCGTCCCACCGGTGGATCGCCGTCTCGTGGGCTGCTCGACGGGCCCAGAAGGTCGCTGGTCGTGGGCCGTGCCAGCTCGGGGTCAGCGCATCGGGGTCGATCTGGGTGAGCGCCGTCACGAGCGCGGTGAGGCCTTCGCGGTACCAGTCGGCCAGAGCGTCGAGCGAGACCTCCTCGTTGCGGTCGGTACGAACGAGCTGAGCCGGATCGGTGGCCACCACTTGGGCGTGCTGCCACCGGTGAACGTTGCCCACGTGGCGGAGCAGGTCGGGGAGGGTCCAGTCCGGGCAGGTCGGAACATCGACGTCGGCGATGCGAACCTCGCCGAGGGCTTCGCCTTCGGTCCGCAACGCGTCGATCAGCTTCTCGTGGTCCACCCCCGCAGTCTGGCATCTCTCTGCCCGAGGGTGACGGAGCGTCAGCGACGGGTGGGATCGTCGTCGGTCGCGGTGCGGAACATGCGCGGCGAGGTCCACCACGGGACCAGTCGGGGACCGACCTCGAGCACGACGATTCCGATGGCCACGACGACACCCAGGGTGAGCCACTGATCGGCGGGGGGCAGGTGCAGCTCGAAGAACTCCTGAACCGGCGCCCACAGCAGGGCGATCAGGTAGCCGCCCCCCATTCCTGCGAGGAGGGTGATCCGGAACGGGGTCAGCGGCCGGCACAGCATCGACAAGATGTAGAGCCCCATCGCGAGGAGGGCACAGACGGCGACGGTCCGCGCCTCGTCGAGCTCTACTCCAGGTGAGTCACGCACCAGCTCGTAGACCGCGAAGGTGGCGAGACCGGCGACGATCCCCGATGGCAGGGCGAAGCGAAGGACCCGGGGCACGAAGCCGGGTTCGGAGCGTCGCCAGTTCGGCTCCAGGGCGAGGAAGAACCCGGGCACTCCGATGCTGAAGGTCCCGATCAGCGTGAGGTGGCGGGGGAGGAACGGGAAGGGGACCGACATCAGGCCGGTCAGGGCGGCGAGCAGCACCGCGTAGGCAGCCTTGGCGACGAAGAGGTTGGTCACTCGCTCGATGTTGTTGATGACGCGGCGACCCTCGGCGAGCACCACGGGGAGGGTGGCGAACGCGTTGTCGAGGAGGACGAGCTGGGCGACCGCCCGGGTGGATGTCGAACCGGCACCCATGGCGATGCCCATGTCGGCGTCCTTCAGGGCGAGCACGTCGTTCACGCCGTCGCCGGTCATCGCCACCACGTGTCCGCGGGATTGGAGCGCCCCCACCATCGCTCGCTTCTGGTGCGGGGTGACGCGCCCGAAGACCGTGACCTCGTCGAGCACGTCGGCGAGCTCGTCGACGTCGTCGGAGAGATCGCGGGCATCGACCACGTTCTCGGCCCCCGGGATGCCCGCCCGCTGGGCCACCGCCGACACCGTCGCGGGATGGTCGCCGGAGATGACCTTCAGGGTGATGCCCTGCGCCGCGAAGTACCCGAGGATCTCGTGGGCGTCGGGTCGGATCTGGTCCTCGAGCAGGACCAGGGCGGTCGGGACGACACCCGGCGGGAGGTGGTCGTCGAGCGGGCCGTCACAGTGAGCGAGCAGCACGATTCGGCGGCCCGCCGACGCGTGGTGGGCGACGTCGTCGCGCACTCGAGCAGAGAGGTCGTCGTCGAGGCAGTGATCCATCACCACGTCCGGCGCCCCGAGGACCCAGGTACCCCGGCCGGAGAAGCTGGCCGCCGCCCACTTGCGGGCCGACGAGAAGGGAATGACGACATCGGGTTCCCAGTCGTCGGGAACCGGGATCGCCCGACCGATCGCCGCGAGGGTGGCGTTGGGATTGGGGTCGGAGCCGGCGACGGCACCGAGTGCCTCGCGGATGGCGTCGTCGGTGGTCGCGGTCCCGTTGGCAGGGGTCAGCACGATCAGATCGGTGAAGCTGATCTCGCCGGTGGTGATCGTGCCGGTCTTGTCGAGACAGAGCACGTCGACCCGGGCCAGGAGCTCGACCGAGGCCAGTTCCTTGGCGAGGGCGTTGCGGCGCGCCAGCGAGAGGATGCCGACGATGAAGGCGATGCTGGTCAACAGGACGAGACCGTCGGGCACCATGGCGACGGCCGCGGCGACGGTTCCCCGCAACGCCTCCCGCCACTCGTCCTCGGCGGAGAAGAGCGAGATCAGCAACAGCAACGACACCGGCGGGATGATGAGGGTCAACCAGCGCAGGATGAGGTTGATGCCCTGTCGTAGTTCGGAGTTGGCCAGCTTGAAGCGCCGGGCCTCTTCGGCCAGGGTCGTCGCGTACGACTCGGCGCCGATACGGGTGGCGCGGTAGAAGCCGGAGCCGGCGGCCACGAAGCTGCCCGACATGACCTCGTCGCCGGGCTCTTTGAGGATGGGGTCGGATTCGCCGGTGAGGAGCGATTCGTTGGCCTCGAGGCCGTGGGCGACGAGAACCTCGCCGTCGACGATGATCTGATCCCCGGGAGTGAGCTCGAGGACCTCGTCGGCCACGACTCCCGACACCCCGATCTCGTGGACCTCGCCGTCGCGAACCACTCGGGCCTTCGGAGCGTTGAGGACCGCCAGTCGGTCGAGCTCGCGCTTTGCCCGCAGCTCCTGAACGATGCCGATGGTGCTGTTGGAGATGACGACCCCGGCGAAGAGGGCGTCGGGGCCCGGAGCGGCGACCATGATGAGCACGAACATGACGCCGATGATCCCGTTGACCGGCGTGAGCACGTTGGCCCGCACGATCTCACCGAAGGTGCGGGTGGGGGCGTCGGGGACGGTGTTGATCTGCCCGTTGCGGGTGCGCTCGTCGACCTCGGCCGTAGTGAGGCCGGTCATCGGCGGGGCGTGGCTGCTCATCGCCCCGACGACGCTACACGCCCCGACCGCGGCCGGCGGTGTCTCTCACTGCCACGGCGGGTGCGACCGAGAACCGCTCTCGCCTCCGGCTAGCCTGCGCTCGTGGCCACCCCTCTGCCCGTCGCCTCGCCCGGACCGTCGGTGACGGCGCGTGAGGCGACCCTTGCCCACGGGAGTCACGTGGCCCTGCGAGACGCGAGCTTCGAGCTGGAGCCGGGGACCGTGGCGGCGGTGATCGGTCCCAACGGCTCGGGGAAGTCGACGTTGTTGCACGGGATCGCCGGGCTGATGCGGCCTCTGAGAGGTCGGATCGAGGTGGGAGGCCGGTCCGCACGGGTCGGGGTCAGCGACGTCGCCTATGTCCTGCAGTCGACGCGGATCCACGAGCACCTTCCGGTGACGGTGAAGGAGGTGGTCACCATGGGGCGCTACGCCCATCGGGGACCGTTCCGACCCTTGCGTCGCTCGGACAGGGCCTCGGTCGACGAAGCGCTCGACCGGCTCGGGGTGAGCGATCTGTCGTCCCGGCAGATCCGCGAGCTCTCGGGAGGACAGCGCCAGCGGGTTCTCGTCGCCCAGGGACTGGCCCAGGACGCGCCCGTGCTGTTGCTCGACGAACCGGTCACCGGGCTCGACCTCGTGTCTCAGCGGACGATCCTCGAGGTGATCGGCGCCGAGCGCGACGCCGGCCGACTGGTGGTCATGACGACCCACGATCTCGGTGAGGCAGCCCACGCCGACCAGGTGTTGTTGCTCGCCGGCCACATCGTCGCCGCCGGCCCGCCCGGGGAGGTCCTCACCGCCGAGCACCTGGCGACCGCCTACCGCCAGCGAGTCATCCGGCTCGACGACAACGTGCTCATGCTCGACGACACGCCTCACCACGACCCCGACGAGGACGCCGTCCACCCCCATCCCGGCCACACCCACTGATCGGCCCTCGTTGCCGTAGCCGACGAGCAGATGGCCAGCTTTGCGGAGCCGATCAGCTCAACAGGTCGAGCAGGGCGTCGTGGATGGCGCCGTTGGTGCCGAGGCCGCTGCCCTGATCGGGGCGGGGATCACCATCGGTAGAGGTGAACCGCCCGCCGGCTTCGGAGAGGATCACCGGCATGGGAGCGACGTCCCACAGCGCGGCGGCGGGATCGATCATCGCGTCGACGCGCCCGGTCGCGACCAGGACATAGCCGTAGCCGTCGCCCCAGGTGCGCAGGTGGACGCCGGCTCCCTTGAGGCGAGTGAACAGGTCGACGGTCCACGGGTCGAAGCCGCTCGTGGTGACCCATCCGCCGGAGAGGTCCGAGGTGGTGGAGACCTGGACCTGTTCGCCGTTGCAGAAACAGCCCAACCCCCGTCCGGCCCACACCGTCTCGGACAGGCCGGGCACGTTGATCACCCCGACGGCCGGACCGTGCTCGTCGTCGAGGGCCAGCAGGTTGGTGTAGAGCGGAACACCGTGGGTGAAGGCCTTGGTGCCGTCGATGGGATCGATGACCCATCGCCGTCCCGAGGTGCCGTGATGGTCGGCCTCCTCCTCGCCGAGGACCGAGTCGTCCGGGAACTGTTCGCCGAGGCGCTCGCGGATCAGTCGCTCGGCACCCTGATCGGCGACGGTGACGGGGGTGCCGTCACCCTTGGCGATCACCTCCAGGTCGGTGGACCGGAAGTGCTTCAGGGTGAGCTCACCAGCTTCGCGGACGATCTCGACCGCCGCCGAGACCACGGCGGGGTCGACAGGGGGAAGGGCGTGGGGGGTCACCGATGCATATTGGCATCCGGGCCCCGAAACGGCGAGATGAGCCCCGGGCGGGTCAGCGCCGGGCGGCGATGAAGGAGCGGACCGCCATGACGAGGTAGACGACCAGGCCGGCGGCCATGATCGACTGCACCGCCACCGCCCAGGGCCGCTCGACGTCGTTGCCGGCGATCAGGTCGGGCAGGTCGACCAGCCCCATGATGCTGCCGGCGATGCCGATCACGGCGAGCAGAGCCGCGAGGTGCATGGTGAGCATCCGCCGGTCCTCACGCTGGCCGACGAAACCGAGCACCGCGAACACGATGCCGAAGAACGCGGGGATGAGTGCGGTGATGCTGTCGGCTCCGGAGCCGACGTATCCGATGATGCCGAGGGCCACCAGGGCGGCCCCGAATCCGACGGTCACACGTGCCATGGCCGCGACGCTACCGCTCCTGGCCGGCCGTGGTCACGTCCGGGGAGGGAGAGGGAAGAACGTCGAGGTTCGGCGGGCATACTCCGCATAGCCGGGGCGGCGCTTCCCGATCGAGCGCTCGAGCATCCCCACCCCCGAGTACTTCATCAACATGACCGACATCAGGATCGGACCGATCACCGCCCATCGTGCGGGCACGGTCTCGGCGGCGACGAGAAAGATTCCCCACCACACACAGAAGTCCCCGAAGTAGTTCGGGTGGCGGGTGTAGCGCCAGAGGCCACGGTCCATGACCTCGCCCTCGTTGGCCGGGTCGGCCTTGAAGCGGGCGAGTTGGGCGTCGCCGACGGTCTCGAAGAACAGGCCGACCGCCCACACCGCCACACCGATCCCGGCGAGCAGGCCGAGGTTCGAGGGGTCGTCGGTGGTGCCGGCGAGCTGAACCGGCAGGGCGACGATCCACATGATGACGCCCTGCATGAGGAACACCGTCGCCAGGCTGATCAGCCAGAACCGGTCGCCCCAGTGCCTTCGCATGCTCTGGTAGCGGCGATCCTCTCCCGACCCGATGTTGCGCCACGCGAGATAGCCCGACAGCCGCAATCCCCACACGGTGACGAGCCCGGCGATCAGCAGCATGCGGGCCTCGGTGCCGTCGCCCACGATCACCACCGTCCAGGCGGAGAGGACGAACCCGAGACCCCACACGAGGTCGACGATGCTGGCGTCGCGGATGACCACGCTCAGCAGCCACGTCGACAGCATCAGCGCGGCGATCACTCCAGCGGTGGCGAGCAGTACGCCTGCGGTCCCGGTCATCGCCCCAGCATGCCCGTTACCGGACCGCTTCGCTCGACCAGGCAGACTGGGGGAGTGCCGCTGCGACCCGATGCCCGCTCCGCCGTGATCCGTCTCGGCATCGCCACCGTCGTCGTCGTCGTGGTCGTCGTCGTCGCCGGGCTGGTCGCCGCCACCCGCTCGACCACCAGCCTCGCCGCTCCGACCTGGCCCGTGGACACCCCCGACCCCGACACCGACGCCTGGGTCGACCCGGCCTCCTCGGGCCACCCGTGGGGCGACGAGGTCGAGGGTGTGCTCACCTTCCGGGGCAACCCCACCCGCAGCTGGTACGGCCAGGGTCCGGTCCCGTCCGATCCCGTCCGACTGTGGAGCTATCCCGACGCTGCGATGTGTTCCACTTCGATCCTCGACGGCCAGGAACGCGACTGGTGCGGCACCGGCTGGACCGGACAACCGTCGGTGTTCGAACGCGATGGCCGGACCTGGGTCGTCTTCGGTGCCTATGACCGCAAGCTTCACTTCCTCGATGGCGACACCGGCGAACAGATCATCCCCAGCTTCGAGGCAGGCGACCTCTTCAAAGGGTCGGCCACCGTCGACCCCGACGGCTACCCCATCGTCTACGCCGGCTCCCTCGACGACAACCTCTACGCCATCGCCTTCGACCGCGACGAACCCACCGTCCTGTGGGCCTACAACGCCTACGACGACGTCGAACCGGTCTGGAACGACGACTGGGACGCCGCGCCCCTCGTCATCGACGACCACCTGTTCCAGGGTGGGGAGAACAGCCACTGGTTCATCTGGGAGCTGAACCGCAGCTACGACGCCGACGGTCTCGCCACCCTCGATCCCGAGCTCCGCTTCTCGGCGCCGGGCTTCGACGACGAGCTCATGGACGAGCTCGGTCACGAGAACGTGTCCATCGAGACGTCGCTGGCGATCTCCGGTGACACCGTCTGGTTCGCCAACGGCGGCGGGCTGCTCCAGGGGTGGGACATCTCGGGCCTCGCCGAGGGTCGCGACCCGGAGCGGATCTTCCGGTTCTGGACCGGGGACGACACCGACGCCTCACCCGTCATCGACGACGAGGGGTACCTCTACGTCGCGGTGGAGGTCGACCGCCCGACCGAGCGTTCCCGTGAGGTCGGCCAGATCCTGAAGCTCGATCCGTCACGGCCCGACGACCCGGTCGTGTGGGCGGTCCACGACCCCGAGCGCAGCGGGGTGTGGGCCACCCCCGCCATCCACCGTGACGTGCTGATCGTGCCGACCGACGCCGGATGGATCCACGGGATCGATCGTGACAGCGGCGACGTGCGGTGGCGGTTCCCACTGCGGGGCCCCACCTGGCAGTCCCCGGTCGTCGTCGACGACGTGTTGATCCAGGGCGACTGCCGAGGAGGTGTTCTGCGGGGCTACGACGTCTCTGACACCACGGTCGTGCCCCCCCAGATCTGGAGCGTCACCCTCGGCGGGTGCGTCGAGTCCACCCCGACGGTGTGGGGCGGCCGCATCTATGTGGGCACACGCGGCGGGTTCTTCCACGCCATCGGTGCTCGGGGCGACGCTCGGACCGTGGAGGTGCCGCGGGCGCCCTGACGGTGCTAGTCGGTGCCCGGGCTGACGAGGATCCGTGACGCCACGAACGCTCCGATGCCCACGGCCCGTTCACCGATCTCGATGGTGGTGGTGCCGTCGGGAGCGGTGGAGGCGATGCTGCCGATGATCCCGGGCTGGATGGAGGCATCCTCGAGAAACTCGAGAAGGCCGTCGGTGAACTCGAGCTCTTCGGTGATTCGCCTCACCGTGAACTGTTCGCCGACGGGGATCGAGTCGAGCGACACGGCCTCGGGGTCCGAGACGTAGCTCGATCCGGGGATGGGGTTGCCGTGGGGGCAGGTGGTGGGCTCCCCGAGGAGCCGGTTCATGGCGACCTCGACCGACGGTGAGATGACGTGCTCCCACTTGCCGGCCTCGGTGTGTGCCTCGGCCCACGAGAGATGGAGGACGTCGGTGAGGAATCGCTCGGCCAGGCGATGGCGACGCACGACGCTCTCGGCCAGCTCGCGGCCCGCCGGGGTGAGCGAGACGGCCTTGTCGATCTCGACCAGTCCCTCGCGGTTCATCCGGTGGATCATCTCCGAGACCGCCGGGCGTGACACGTCGAGACGTTCGGCGATCCGCGCCTGGATGACCTCGACGTCGTCTTCGTGCAGCTCGAAGATTGCCTCGCAGTACTCCTCGAAGGCGGGGTGGTACTCGGGAGTCTTGTACGCGGCCATCTTCTCAGTGTACGGCGTCGTCATCTCCGAGGCTCGGCCGATCGGACACTACGGTGGCGCCATGGTTCGTCTGACCCGCACCTTCGTCGCTGCACTCGCCATCGTCTGTCTCCTCGCTGCTGCCTGCGGCAACGACGACGACGCTGCTCCCGAGGAGCCGGAGACCACCGAGGCCCCCGAGACGACCGACGAGCCGGACACCACCGACGAGCCCGAGGCCACCGAGGCCCCCGAACCGACGGAGGCCACCGACGAGCAGGCCTCCGGCGAGTGTCCCGACGTGCCACTACCCGACGATGCCGAGGACGCGCTCGAGGCCCCGGTCGACTACGACGGCGACGGCGACGGAACACCCGACACCCTCACCGTCTATCGCCAGGGCACCGACTGGTGGCTCCACGCCGACTGGTCCGGTGGGGGGAGCGCGGCGGTGATGATCGACGACGCCGGGTCGATGGGCGCCCGGCCGCTCGGCGGTCACGATCTCCTCGGCGATGGCAGCGACGAGGCGTGGATCGCCATCTTCGGTCCCGCCGCCGGGTCGATCGTCGGCGTCTACCACGCCGTCGACTGCGACCTCGTGCCTCTCACCGACCTGGGGTCGGGTGGCGACTTCCGGTTCACGGTCACCGCCACTCTCGGGAACTTCACCGGGGCGAGCTGCAACGGGCTCGGCGACATCGACCTCTTCACCGGTGAGCTCGCCGGCGCCGACAGCGACGAGTACCTCGTGAGCCAGCAGCCCCACACCGTCGACGCGTCGGGGGACGTCACCGGGGAGATGGGCGACGCCGGCTCCATCACCGGAGACGAGGTTGGCGACTACGCGACCCTCGATTGCGGCGCTCTGGCCGACGCGCTCTGATCCGGACTCGAGATCTCCCCCGTCGGAGTGTCGTCCCCGGCTGGGGAGCAGGACCCGACACCCTGTAGCCTCAGACGGCGATGGACTCCGCCGCCCCCAGTTCCGCTGACACGGTCGCGCCCCGTCGGTCCGAGGCCGATCTGTGGGCGCGCAAGCTGCTGTTCCTCGACCCCGACGCCCCGAAGGTCAGCATCTTCGCCGCCCAGAGCGCCTTTCAGAAGTCGATCGCCGTCTCGGCGACGCGCTGTCTCATCACCTACATCTTCTTGCCGCTGCTTCGCCCGGTGATCGACCTCAGCGGTGGGGTCGGACCCGCTCTCGGTCTCACCGTCGGAGCGGTGTCGATGATCGCCATCATCGTCGCCATGCGCCGGTTCTTCGCTGCTGACCACAAGTGGCGCTGGCACTACTCGGGCATCGGTGGGGCGATCTTCGTGCTGCTGACCGTCCAGGCGGTCGTCGACATGAGGGCACTGCTCGGTTGAGCCGGTGACCGCGGCTGCGGGCGCCCCGCTCGACGAGATGGTGCGGGCGATCCTCACCAGCCGGGTCTACGACGTGGCTCGCGAGACCCCGCTGGAGGTGGCTCCGCGACTGTCGGCACGCCTGGCCAACACGGTGCGGTTCAAGCGGGAGGACCTGCAGCCCGTCTTCAGCTTCAAGCTGCGCGGGGCGTACAACAAGATCGCCTCACTCGGATCGTCCGACGCCGACCGCGGTGTCATCGCGTCGAGCGCCGGGAACCACGCCCAGGGTGTGGCGTACTCGGCCCGCCATCTCGGTCTTCGTTCGCTGATCGTCATGCCCGAGACCACTCCCGAGATCAAGGTGGACGCGGTCCGGGCCCTCGGTGCCGAGGTCGAGCTGGTGGGCAACAGCTTCAGCGACGCCCAGGCCCGGTGCGAGGAGCTGGTCGCCTCGACGGGCATGTGCTTCATCCACCCCTTCGACGACCCGTTGGTCATCGCCGGCCAGGGCACCATCGGCGACGAGATCGTCCGCCGACGCCCCTCGGGTATCGATGCGGTGTTCATCCCGGTGGGTGGCGGTGGGTTGGTCGCCGGCATCGGCGCCTACCTGAAGGCCATCGTTCCCTCGGTGAAGGTCATCGGCGTCGAGCCGGTCGAAGCCGACGCCATGACCCGCTCGCTCGATGCCGGCCGCCCGATCGCCCTCGATCAGGTGGGGATCTTCGCCGACGGCGTCGCGGTCCGCGATGTGGGGGTCCACACCTTCGCCCTCGCCCGTCAGGTCGTCGACGAGATGGTGACGGTCACCAACGATGAGATCAGCGCGGCGATCAAAGACGTGTTCGACGACACCCGCTCGATCGTCGAACCGGCGGGCGCGCTCGGCGTAGCCGGGGCGAAGCGGTGGATCGACCAGGGCGATGTCGTCGGGGCCGATGTCGTCGCGGTCCTGAGCGGTGCCAACATGAACTTCGATCGGCTCCGTTTCGTCGCCGAACGAGCCGAGCTCGGCGAAGCGCGAGAGGCGTTGTTCGCGGTGACCATCCCCGAGCGGAAGGGGGCGTTCCGCGAGTTCTGCTCACTCGTCGGCCGTCGGGTGATCACCGAGTTCAACTACCGGTTGTCGAGCCGGGACGCAGCTCACATCTTCGTCGGGGTGGGGGTCACGTCTCGAGCCGACGCGGCGGCGTTGCTCGCCCAGTTGCAGGCCGGCGGCTACGAGGCGGTCGATCTCTCCAACGACGAGATGGCCAAGCTCCACATCCGCCACATGGTCGGAGGCCCGTCTCCCGACGTGGCCCACGAGCTGCTGTACCGCTTCGAGTTCCCCGAGCGGCCCGGCGCCTTGCTCGACTTCCTCGATGCGCTCGGTGGTCGGTGGAACATCAGCCTGTTCCACTACCGCAACCACGGAGCCGACTTCGGCCGGGTGCTCGCCGGGTTCGAGGTTCCCCCGGGGGAACGCACCGACTTCGGTCGGTTCCTCGACGAGGTCGGCTACCGATTCCACAGCGAATCGGGGAACCCCGCATACGAGAGGTTCCTCTCCGGCAGCTGAGCGGCCTCGTGGTCAGTCGTCGGTGATGTCGGTGGCGCCCTCGTCGAAGTAGTCCTGGTACTGGATCGGTTCGGTGACGGTGGTCGCCACACCCGCGAGGTTGGCGATGATCCGCTTCAGGTACCGGTGGAGCACCGCCCGGGGTACCGCCCAGTGCCCCGGCTCGTCGCTGTGCATCAGCGTCCGGATGTGCTGCTCCTGGATGGCGCGCATCTCGTCGGCCCGGGCCCGGAAGTCCTGCACCCGATCGACATCCTGGTTGGCGAGCAGTCCGGCGAGCTCATCCATCATCGCCGAGATCGCCTGGTGGTCTTCGACGAAACCGGCGGCGTCGGGGGCACCGGCCAAGGACACTCCCTCGGTGGCGAGGTCGAAGACGTTCTTGGCCTGGTCACCGATGCGCTCGATCTTCTTGATCAAGAGGATGTAGCCGAGCACGTCGCCGATGTCCTCGGCGCCCTGAACGCTGACGTGAACGATCAGCTCTCGGCGCAACTCCTGTTCGGTCCGGTTGATCCGCTGGTCGGTGGCATAGATCTCGTCGCGGACCTCGTCGGGGTCCACGCCGGCGAGCACGGTGGCGGTGGCCAGGTCGAAGGAGTGGCGCGCGTCGGCCAGCATGCCGGTCACCTTGGCGGTGATCGACTCCATCCCCGATGAACCTCGGCGGAAGAACGACATGACCATGAGGGGCCCCTTACCTCAGTAGGACGGTACCGACGAGCGGCACCACGATGAACATACCCACCACATAGACCAGTGCCCACGCGCGCCTCTCGGCGGCGAGGTCGGCCAGCATCTCGGCGGCGCGGACAGGCAGTTCGCGGATGACCTGGAACGGGTACACGATGGCGATCGCGGTGCAGTTGAACAGCGTGTGCACGAACGCGATGGTGAGCGCTTCGGGACGGCTGGCAGCCATGGCCGCGAGGATGGCGGTGATCGTCGTGCCGATGTTGGCGCCGAGGGTCATCGGGTAGGCGTTGCGCAGGGTCAGGACCCCGGCCGCGGTGAGCGGGACCATGATCGAGGTGGTGATCGTGGAGGACTGCACGGCGATGGTGATCACGACCCCGAGGGCCATGGCCATCAGACCGCCACCTTTGCCGAGCATGGCGTTGAGCGAGCGCTCGATGCGGTTGGCCACCAGCTTGCGCATGTTCTTGGTGATGAAGGTGAGCGACACCAATATCACCGCGATCCCCATGAGCACCATCAGGACACCCAGGACGTTGCCGGTCGCGCCGACGACCTCGCCGACGTCCTGGATCCATCGCACCGGGTGGGCGACGGCCTCCTTCACCGGACTGCGCCACTCGGTTCCCGAGGCGCCGACCAACCGCTCGCTCATCGCCTTGGCGACCCGCGCCAAGATGCCCGTCGCCAACTCGAGCGGGAGGAGGATCGCCACGGCCATGACGTTGAAGAAGTCGTGGACGGTCGCGGCGGCGAGGGCCCGACGGAACTCGACGGTCTGGCGGACGTGGCCGAGCGCCACGAGAGTGTTGGTCACGGTGGTGCCGAGGTTGGCACCCGTGATCATCGGTACGGCGGCGTCGACTCCCACCGCTCCGGAGGCGACCAGGCCCACGATCACCGAGGTGCTGGCCGACGACGACTGAACCAGCACCGTCGCGAGGATGCCGACGAAGAGCCCGGCCAACGGGTTGGTGACGGCGGAGAACAGGTTTGCCTGGACGTCCTCGCCGAGCAGACCGATCCCGTTCTCGAGCGACGACACGCCGACGAGGAACAGGTAGATGAAGACGATGACGATCGCGGCCCGGGCCGGGGTGGGCATCGGGCGGGTCGTGGGGGTCGGGAGCGCCGGAGTGTCCGTCATCAGGGAGAGTGGTGCGGGCGCCGGCGTCGACCGGTCAACACGCCCACGCGCACGGTAGTGGACCGTCGCCACCTCCTGTCCATCTTGGGTTCTCCGATGGTTCATGTCACGAGCCCGTTCGGGCGACACGAATCTGCCGACAGCCGACCGCTCGGCCATGATCGGGGTCATGCCGAAGGCCGTGCAGGTCGATGCCGCGACACGCCGGGCTCGCCTGGCGGTGGGAGCCCTGTTCCTCACCAACGCCGTGCTCTACGCCAACGTCGTGCCGCGTCTCCCCGAGATCCGCGACTCGCTCGGCCTGACCAACGCCGCCCTCGGCACCGCGATCGCCGCCATGCCGACCGGTGCGTTGGTCGCGGGATGGTTCGCACCGGTGCTCATCGGCCGGTTCGGCTCGGCCCGCCTCGCCTCGTGGGGGCTGGTCGCCCTCGCCGTGGCCACCGGATCGATACCCCTCGCCGGATCGTGGGGTGGACTCGTGGCGGTCTTCCTCGTGATCGGCGCGGTGGACAGCGTCGTCGATGTTGCTCAGAACTCCCATGGCTTCCGTGTCCAGCGGCGCTACGGGCGCTCGATCGTCAACACCTTCCATGGGATGTGGAGCGTCGGTGCGGTCACCGGTGGGTCCATGGGCGCGATCGCGGCGGGACTCGGCATCGGCCTCGGGGTCCACCTGCCGGTGGTGGCGGTGGTCTTCGCCGTGCTCGCGATCGTCGCCGGCCGACAGCTCCTGGACGGGCCGGAGAACTCCGAACGGGTCCCGTCGATGTCACCCGGGCCGGTCTCTGACCCGCCACTGGCCCCCGAGGTCCTGGCCGATCCCCCGAGAGGAGGGGAATGGGGCGGTCGTCGCCTGCCGGGCAGCGTGTCGGTCTGGCTGTTGGCCGGCTTCGGTGTGCTGGCGGTCTGTGGAGCGGTGGTGGAGGACGCGGGCGGTTCGTGGGGGGCGATCTACCTGCGCGACGAGTTGGGAGCGGCGCCGGCGGTCGCCGGTCTCGGATTCGTGGGTTTGCAGGCAGCGATGACCGTCGGGCGTTTCGCCGGTGACCGCATCGTCGATCGATGGGGGCAACTCCAAGTGGTCCGCCTCGGCGGTCTGCTCGTCGTCGGCGGGTTGGGCGTTGCCCTGGCGGTTCCCACCGTGGCCACCACCGTGGTGGGGTTCGCGGTGGCCGGGCTCGGTGTCGCGACGGTGATCCCCGCGGCGATGCACGCGGCCGACGAGCTCGACGGGCCTGGCCCCGGGATCGGCCTGACCGCGGTGAGCTGGTCGTTGCGGGTCGGGTTCCTCGTGTCGCCCCCGCTCGTCGGGGCGATCGCCGATGCGACCAGCTTGCGGCTGGCGTTGGTCGGTGTCCCCCTGGCCGGGATCGTGATCGTCCTGCTGGCCGGGCTGTTGCGCGAGCCGGAACCGAGACCGACCTGAGCGGAGCCATTCTGGATCAGGCAGAGTCGAGGTCGGCGGTGAGGTCGATGATCTCGTCGAGGTCGTCGCTCCCCGCCGATGCCAGGCTCCACCGGCCTCCGCGTTTGAGGAACAGGTACCACCGGCCCCGGCGGCCGAGGCGGTACTGGTGGTCGCCGACGGTGATGCGGTTGGCCCGCACCTGGATGGTGCCGTGCTGTACGCCGGCGGCCTCGATGCGGTCCTTGGCGGTGATCATCTCGACGGTGGGTGGGGTCCAGGCCTCCTCGTCGAGCACGGCGAGACCGTCGGGTCCGGCCACCCGCCAGGCGGCTGCCCACGACTCGAGGGTGGCGTGGGTGACCCCGGCTCGGTCGGCCAGGTGTCGGAGCTCGGAGGACTCGCCCCAGGCGGCGTGCCGGGCGAGGTCGGCCTCGGGTGACAGGTCGAGACCGGACGTCTCCTCGCCCACCCCGAGCGCGAGGGTCCAGGCCCGTCGGGCGGCGTCGGCCGCGAGGAGCCGCAGGCCGTCGTCGGAGAACGGGGCGCCGGCGGGGGCGGCGGAGGGCCACGCGGCGGGCGTGAGCGGTCCGTCGCGCGGCGGAGTGGGGACCTCCGGCAGGGGACCGGGCGTGCGCCGCCAGGCTTCGCGGGCCACGACTCCGTCGGGCGCGGGACCGGTCTCGACCGCGGTGGTGTCCTCGCCGCTCGAGCGGCGAGAGCGGATGGCGTCGATGACGGCGGTGCGATCGAGGCCGCGCAACAGGAGGAGGACGAACGGGTCGGCGTCGAGCGCGTCGGCGATCAGGTAGCAGACGGCGGCGGCGTGCTTGCACGGTTCGGCCCAATCGGGGCAGTTGCAGGCGGTTCGCAGATCGCCCGAGCGGGGCAGCAGGTCGACCTCGACCGACTCGACGTCGGCCACGATTCCGGGGTCGAGCTCGCCGTCGAGCAGCGCGGCGGCGTGGGCCGCCTTGGCGACGATGGCATCGAAGACGCACTCCCACTCGTCGTCGCGGAACAAGCGGACCTGCAGGACGACCTCGTAGGGATCGGGCCGGCTGCCCTGGACCCAGGCTCGAACCCAACCGGGTTCGATGGCGAGGTCCTCGGCTCGGGCCTGACGGGCGTAGGTTCGGCCCCGGGGGAGTCGGTTGAGGTCGTGCACCGCTCGTCCCTCGAGCGCGTCGAGCCAGGCCTGGCCCCACCAGGTGTTGCCGAAGGTGCGCCGTCGGTTGGCCATCAGAACCCACCCGAGCCGGTGTCGCCGAGGCTGACCAGCGCGGCGAGCTCGGAGTCGGACAGCTCCGACACCCAGGCCTCCCCGCCACCGACGACCGACTCGGCCAGGCCCCTCTTCGTCTCGAGCATCGTGGCGATGCGCTCCTCGAGGGTGCCTTCGCAGACGAGTCGGTGCACCTGGACCGGCCGGTCCTGGCCGATGCGCCAGGCCCGGTCGCTGGCCTGGTCCTCGACGGCGGGGTTCCACCACCGGTCGTAGTGCACCACGTGGGTGGCCCGGGTGAGGTTGAGTCCGGTGCCGCCCGCCTTGAGCGACACGACGAGGACGGGAGGGGTGCCGGCCTGGAACTGCTCGACCATCGACTCGCGACGGGCGACCCGCACCGACCCGTGGAGGAAGACCGACGGCACGTCGACCGACGCGAGGTGGCGCTCGATGAGGCGTCCCATGGTCACATACTGGGTGAACACGAGGGCGGAGTCGCCCTCGGCGGTGACGATCTGGAGCAGGTCGGTGAGGGCGTCGAGCTTGCCCGAACGGCCTCTCAGGGAGGCGTCGGGCTGGGCGAGGTAGTGGGCGGGGTGGTTGCAGATCTGCTTGAGCGCGGTGAGGAGCTTGAGGACCATCCCGTGGCGGGTGATGCCGTCGGAGGACTCGACCTCGTCGAGCAGCTCCTCGACCACGGCCCGGTAGAGGGTGGCCTGCTCGGTGGTGAGACCGACGAAGCGGTCGGTCTCGGTCTTCTCGGGGAGGTCGGGGGCGATGGTGGGGTCGGACTTCCGTCTACGGAGCAGGAACGGGCGGACGGTGTCGGCCAGGCGCTCGGTGACCACGTCGTCGCGGTCGCGTTCGATGGGAACCGCCACGAGCCGCTGGAACTGGTCGAGCGGTCCGAGCAGCCCGGGGGTGGTCCAGTCGAGCAGGGCCCAGAGGTCGGACAGGCGGTTCTCGACGGGGGTGCCGGTGAGGGCGATGCGGGCACCGTGGGGGATCTCCCTCAACGCCCGGGCGGTGCGGGAGTAGGGGTTCTTCACCGCCTGGGCCTCGTCGGCGACCACCAGGCCCCACGGGACCGCAGCCAGTTCCTCGACGTCGCGTCGCACGACTCCGTAGGTGGTGACGACGATGTCGCCGGCGCCGACACCGTCGAGGTCGCGAGCGGCTCCGTGATGACGTCGGACCGTGACCCCCGGGGCGAAGCGGGCCGCCTCCCTCTGCCAGTTGCCCATCAAGGTGGTGGGACACACGATGAGGGTCGGGCCGCTGCCCTCCCGGGCCAGGTGCAGCGCGAGGACCTGGATGGTCTTGCCGAGCCCCATGTCGTCGGCCAGCACCCCGCCGAGGCCGAGCTCGGCCATCTCGGTGAGCCACTGGACGCCTCGCTCCTGGTAGGGGCGCAGCTCGGCGTCGAGCCCGACGGGCTTCTCGAAGGCCTCGCGCTGGTCGAGTGACCCCAGTCGACTCGCCAGCTCGGCGAGAGGACCGTGGATCTCGGCCTCCACCGAGTCGCCGTCGACGAGCAGGTTGCCCGTGAGCGCGGCGGCCAGGGCATCGCCGGTGCGGACCTCTCGCCGTTCCTTCAGCTTGGCGAGCTGGTCGGGATCGGCCCGCACCCACCGCCCCCGGAGCCGCACCATCGGCCGCTTGGCCTCGGCGAGCAGGGCCAGTTCGGCGTCGGTGAGCTCCTCGCCGTCGAGGGTGGCCCGCCACCGCATCTCCGACAGGGTGGACAGCTTGAGGGAACCCTCGGTGACCGCTTCGGGCCGAGGCGTGGTGACGACCGGCCGCAGGTCGAGCACCCGGAGGACCTCGGCCGGCCACAGCACCGTGAGGCCGGCGGCGGCGAGGTCGTCGGCGACGGGACCGAACAGCTCGTTGGCCTCCTCGTCGTCGAGCTCGAGCACGCTCGGCAACGCTTGGTCCAGCAGGCGGGAGATGGGACCCCACACCCGGGCGGCTCGTCGGAGGGTGACGAGCAGGGCGAGGTCGGGGTCCTCGCCGAATCGGGCGGCGACCGGTTCGGGGGCGTGCCACAGGTCGATGGCCGAGAGGACGAGCCCGGGGTCGAGGGTGCTGTGGACCTCGAGGAGGCAGTCGACCGACCGCTCGGGTAGGTCGGGGATCTGCACCCGCAACGCCGCCGAGATGGCGCTGTCGGTGCCGGTGGTGGTGGAGCGCAGCCAGTCGCGCCAGGTCGAGACGTCGGTGGGGGCGGCCGCGGCGAAGGCCGGGTGCCCGGCCGCCACCGTGGCGGCGGGTGACCGCGTGAAGGTGTCGGCCACCGCGTCGAGAAAGGCGGCGACGAGCGAGTGGGGTGCTTGGATCTGGCGGGGGGAGGTGTCGGGGATCTCGACGGCGTGGGCGGCGGGAGGAAGGGCGGCGGCGAGCCGTTCGATGCGCTCGCGGTCGGCAGGGTCGAGCGGACCGAGCCGCCAGGTGTCGGTGCCGTCGGCGGTGATGGTGGGCAACAGCCGGCCTCGCGCCACCAGATCGAGCGCCAGGCGGGTGGCGGTGGACCACGCCCGGACCGAGGCGGTCACCTGTCGCGTGGCGGGTAGCGTGGCGAGGTCGTCGATGACCTCGGCCAGTGGCATCCATTCGACGGGGGTGGCGCGCCGACGGACCTGCTTTCCGACCGGGACGATCAGGTCGAGGGTGTGGGCGGTGTCGCCGACCGGCGGACCCCAGAGCGCTAGCCGACCATCGCGCCCGTGTGTTCCGGGCACGAAGGTGGCCTCGAGGTCCTCGCCGATGCTCCGCATGACCAGAGACGGTACCGACAGGGTGCGACATCGGGAACCGTTCGGCGGGACGACCCCCGTAGCGTGGGGGATCCGAGCAGCGATCGAGGAGATCCGACGAGATGAGCGACACCCCGATGCAGTACCGGCGACTCGGCCGATCCGGCCTGCAGGTGAGTGCGTTCTCGTTCGGGTCGTGGGTGACCTTCGGCGACCAGCTCGACGTGGGACTCGCCAAGGACTGCCTCGTTGCCGCCCGAGAGGCGGGCGTGAACTTCTTCGACAACGCCGAGGCCTACGCCGGCGGGGAGTCGGAGCGCATCATGGGCCGGGCGATCGCCGAGCTCGGCTGGGAGCGGCACAGCTACGTGGTGTCGACCAAGTTCTTCTGGGGCATCCACAAGGACACGCCCAACATGGCGAACACCCTCAACCGCAAGTATCTGACCCAGGCGATCGACCGTTCGCTCGAGCGGTTCGGGCTCGATTTCATCGACCTCGTCTTCTGCCACCGGGCCGATCCCGATACGCCCATCGAGGAGACGGTGTGGGCGATGTCCGACATGGTCAGCTCGGGCAAGGCGCTCTACTGGGGCACCTCGGAGTGGACCGCCGAGGAGATCCGGGCCGCGTGGGACATCGCCGAACGTCACCACCTCCACAAGCCGGTGATGGAACAGCCGCAGTATCACCTGTTCGAGCGGCGCAAGGTGGAGAAGGAGTACGCCCGGCTCTACGAGGACATCGGGCTCGGGCTCACCACGTGGAGCCCGCTCGCGTCGGGTCTGCTCACCGGGAAGTACGCCGACGGCATCCCCGAGGGGAGCCGGGCCGCGCTGCCAGGATACGAGTGGCTGCGCGACATGGTCACCAACCCCGAGCGCAACGCCAAGGTGCGGGAGCTTCGGGCCGTGGCCGAGCGCCTCGACTGCTCGCTGTCCCAGCTGGCCATCGCCTGGTGCGCGGCCAACCCTCACGTGTCGACGGTGATCACCGGGGCGAGCACCCCCGACCAGGTCACCGAGAACATGGGCGCCAAGCGGGTTCTCGCCGACCTCACCCCCGACCTGCTCGCCGAGATCGACCACATTGTCACCTGACCCACCGGGGGTCCCGACGAGGGCCCGGGAGCTAGTTTCCAGGGATGATCGGGGACCCAGCGGGCCGGGAAGCCAGAACTCCACGGGTGCGGATCGCCTGGCACGTGCTCGTCCTGCGGATCGTCGCCACCGTCGCCGTGGTCTCGGTTGCGCTCGGGGTCACCGTCTTCGTCCAGGACCGCCACTCGTGGAAGATGGAGATGGCCACGATGGTGTGTCCCGAACGTCCCCACACCGATGTGCACTCGGTCCGCGTGTCTTCCTCGTGGGGAGAGGGAGTGTGGTGCACCTACGTGGGAGCGGACGGCAGGCAGGTCGCGGACTCCCTTGTTGCTGAATCTCGTGGAGAGACCAATGTCTTCGAGCCGCGGTTCTCGTTCGTGGTCTCGGCGGTCGTCGTCCTGGCCACCTGGTTCGGGGCGGTCGCTGTCATCCGTCTCATCTGGCTCTGCGGACGAGTGATCCGGCGGCCCCGCCCGGCACCGTTCATCCCCGTCCCGGCCTGATCGGACGAGGGGCCTGGGCTCAGGAGCGGGCGCCTCGGGCGGCGTCGCGGTCGGCGGCGAGGCGGAGCGTCTCGGGTGACACCGGCGCGGCCATCAGCGCGGTGGTGAGGTCGATGAGGTGCTCGACGAAGAGCCGGTCGTCGGTGTGGGGCGCGGTCGCCGCCCGGCGGCCGAGCTCGGCGGCGCTGAACCGGATGGCGGTGAACCGGCGGTGCAGGCGCACCGCTTCGGGGTCGAGCAGCGGCTCGACGAGGGTCCGCCACCGCTGGATCGAGTCGGTCGCCGCCGACGTCGCCGATGCATCCGGGTCGACGAGGGGCCGCGGCGCGTTGACCAGCTCGGCGTTGATCTGGAGGTACTGAGGCCCGCCGTCGGGATCGGAGAGCTTTGAGGCGAGCGGTCGAACGAGTGCGGCGGCCAGGTCGCGCAGCTCGGTGGCGCCGGTGGCTTCGCAGTGGTCGAGCACCGCGTGGCGTCGGGACTCGATGTCGGGCTTGTGCTTGGACAGGATCGCCCGCAGCACTCCTGCGCGGTCCTCGAAGTGGTACTGAACGGCCGAGGCGCTCTTGGCTCCGGCCTCGCGGTTGATCTCGCGCAGGCTGACCGCGGCGACCCCGTGGGTGGCGAAGAGGCTCTCGGCCGCGGTGAGGATCCGTTCCCGCATGCCGTCATCATGGCACGCCCCCCATTGCACCGTGCGTTCGCACCAGCCTAAAGTGCACCCGTACGAAGTTCGCGGGGGTGAGCCGGCGCCATCGGTGCCGAGGGGGAGACGAGCGCACGTGGCATGGGACTTCTCGACCGAACCGGAGTTCCAGGAGAAGCTCGACTGGGTGTCGGACTTCTGCAAGAACGAGATCGAACCACTCGATCTCGTCTTCCCGGGAGCTGCCCGGTCACGTGAGCCCCTGCAGCGTGCGCTCGTCGATCCCCTGAAGCAGCAGGTGAAGGACCAGGGCCTCTGGGCGCTGTTCCTCGACGAGGACCTCGGTGGCCCCGGGTTCGGCCAGCTCAAGCTCGCTCTCATCAACGAGATCCTCGGCCGCTACGGCTCGGCTCCGTCGATCTTCGGTACCGCGGCTCCCGACACCGGCAACATGGAGCTGGTCGCCGCGTACGGCACCGATGAGCAGAAGGACATGTGGCTCTACCCGCTCATGAACCAGGAGATGCGGTCGGCCTACTCCATGACCGAACCCCAGGGTGGGTCCGACCCCGACCTGTTCGTCACCACCGCGGTGCGCGACGGCGACGAGTGGGTCATCAACGGCGAGAAGTGGTTCACCAGTGCCGGTCGGGCCGCCGACATCTTGTTCGTGATGTGCAAGAACGGCATCTTCATCGTGCCCCGGGAGACGCCCGGCGTGGAGTTCATGCCGAACAGCCCGCTGGCGCACTCCCACATCAAGTACGACAACGTGCGGGTACCGCTCAACCACCTCCTCGGCCCCGAGAACGCCGGCAAGGTCCTGGCCCAGCGCCGCCTCGGCGGCGGCCGCATCCATCACGCCATGCGCTCGATCGCCCAGTGCCATCGGGCCTTCGACATGATGTGCGAGCGGGCCCTCAGCCGTGAGGCCCACGGCAAGATCATCGGCGACCACCAGATGGTCCAGGAGGCGATCGCCGACTCCTATGCGCAGATCAAGATGCTGCGACTGCTCATCCTCGAGACCGCCTGGGTCATCGACAACTCGAGCACCCAGGAAGCCCGCACCCAGATCGCGGCCACCAAGTACACCGCCGCCAAGGTCCTGCGTGAGGTCACCTACCGGGCGATCCACATCATGGGGTCGCTCGGGGTCACCAACCTCACGCCGTTGCAGGCCCAGTGGGCCAACGCCCCCACCATGGCGGTGATGGACGGCGTCGACGAGGTCCACAAGGTCACCGTCGCCCGGAATGTCTTGAAGCAGTACCGCCCCCATGATGGCCTGTGGCCGAGCGAGTACATCCCCGCCAAGCGGGAGAAGGCCACCGAGAAGTACGAGGCCCTCTTCGCCAAGGACCCCGAGTACCGCGACCTGTCCGAGAAGCTGATCCGACGGGCGGCCTTCATAGGGGGCTGACGTCCCGACGCCCCCTCCTCTCGCACCTGCATTCGTGCCCGGTGTGCCATTCGTCTCACGCGCCCGGGTTGACTTGATAAGGTCGGCGCCCGATCAGCAGCAGGGTGGCGAGGGGAGCGTGGGCACACATGACGGACACATCGGCCACGACCGCCATGACAGCGCTCGGCGTGAGCAACGTCGAGGTCGTCTACAACGAGGTGGTCCTGGTCCTGCGGGGGGTGAGCCTCACGGTCCCCGAAGGTCAGATCGTGGCTCTGCTCGGCGCGAACGGTGCGGGGAAGACCACCCTGCTGCGGGCCATCACCGGGCTGCTCGACGTGCACCACGGACGGGTCACGAAGGGATCGGTCAGTCTCTCGGGGGCTGACATCACCCGCGCCGATCCAGCCAAGCGGGTCAAGGCCGGCCTCGCCCAGGTGATGGAGGGCCGACGGATCTTCGCCGAGCTCACCGTCGACGAGAACCTGCGCACGGGCGCGATGAGTCGCCGCAACCGCGAGGCCTTCGACGACAACCGCGCCCGGGTCCTCGAGATGTTCCCCCTCCTCGCCGGCCGACTCCGGTCCACCGCCGGCTACCTCTCCGGGGGCGAGCAGCAGATGCTGGCGATCGGCCGGGCTCTCATGGCCTCGCCCGACGTCCTGCTCCTCGACGAGCCGAGCCTCGGTCTCGCTCCCCGCATCGTCGATCAGATCCGCGACATCATCGTCCAGGTCAACGAGTCGGGCACCAGTGTCTTGTTGGTCGAACAGAACGCCAACATGGCCCTGCAGGCCGCTCACCACGGTTACGTGCTCGAGCACGGCCGCATCGTCAAGGACGGCCCCGGCCAGGATCTGTTGGCCGACAAGGACATCCGTGAGTTCTACCTCGGCATGGGCGAGTCGGGTCGGCGCTCGTTCCGTGACGTGAAGACCTACCGTCGGAGGAAGTCGTGGGGATCGTGAACCCGCAGTCCGTCGCCGACACGTCGGACGAGACCGCGACCCTTCTCGAGGTCCGGGATCTCACGCTGCGCTTCGGTGGGGTCACCGCCCTGTCCGAGGTCAGCTTCGACGTCGACCGGGGCGAGCTGTTCGCGGTGATCGGCCCCAACGGTGCGGGCAAGACCTCGATCTTCAACTGCCTCTCCGCCGTGTACCGTCCCGAGAACGGCACGATCCACCTCGACGGAACCAGCCTGATCGGCATCAAGCCGAGCCGCACCGCCGAGCTCGGCATCGGTCGCACGTTCCAGAACCTCGGCCTGTTCGTCCACCTCAACGTGGTCGACAACCTCTTGCTCGGCCGCCACCACCTCATGCGCACGGGGTTCGTCGCGGGGATGGTGTGGAAGGGCAAGGCCAAGCGCGAGGAGCTCGAGCACCGGGCGGCGGTCGAGGAGATCATCGACCTCCTCGAGCTCACCCCCTACCGGAAGTCCCATGCCGGGTTGCTGCCCTATGGCGTCCAGAAGCGCATCGAGCTCGGACGGGCCCTGGCCATGGAGCCCAAGCTGTTGCTGCTCGACGAGCCGGTCGCCGGCATGAACCTCGAGGAGACCGAGGACATGGCCCGTTACATCCTCGAGATCCGCCGCCGCCTCGGGCTGTCGATGATCCTCGTCGAACACGACATGCACCTGGTCATGGACATCGCCGACCGGGTCATGGCCCTCGACTTCGGTCAGCGCCTCGCCCTCGGCACACCCGACGAGGTCCAGAACGACGAACGGGTGATCGAGGCCTACCTGGGAGGAAGCACATGAGCGCGGTCGACACCGCACCGTTCGCGAGCCCCGCCTCGGGTGGGGTGGCCGAGACCCTTCCCGCCCATCTCCTCGGCCACGCGGCCGCCACCGGCGACCGCATAGCGATGCGCAAGAAGCATCTCGGTCTCTGGCGCTCCTACACCTGGGACGAATACGCCGAGCGGGCCGCGGCGGTCGGGATCGGACTACGGGCCCTCGGGGTGGAACCCGGCGACCGGGTGGCGATCCACGCGAACAACCGCCCGGCGTGGATGATCGCCGACATGGGCGTCCAGGGCATCGGTGCCATCGCCGTGGGGGTCTACCCGACGAGCCCGACCGCCGAGGTCGAGTACGTGCTCTCCCACTCCGGCTCGGTGGTTCTCATCGCCGAGGACGAGGAGCAGGTCGACAAGGTCCTCGCCGCCCGCTCCGACCTCCCAGACCTTCGAACGGTCGTCGTGAAGGACCCCCGCGGGGTCGATCTCTCCGACGACTGGATCATGACGATGGACGAGCTCGAAGCCCTCGGTGCGGGTCAGCGCCAGGACTTCGGGTCGGCGGTGGCCGCGCTGGACCCCAGCCAGTGCGCCATCATCGTCTACACCTCCGGCACCACCGGGCCACCCAAAGGGGCGATGCTCAGCCACGACAACCTCATGGCGGCGGCTCGCGGGTCGGGCACCGAGTTCGAGGTCGGCCCCGACCAGGAGGTGCTGTCCTACCTTCCGTTGTGCCACATCGCCGAGCGTCTGATCTCGGGCGTGAACGCCGTCACCCAGGGCTATGTCGTCAATTTCGGCGAGAGCACCGAGACCTTCGCCCAGGATCTTGCCGAGGTCCAGCCCACCTTCTTCGTCGGTGTGCCCCGGGTGTGGGAGAAGTTCATGGCCCTCATCCAGATCAAGATGGGCGACGCCGGGTGGATCAAGCGCAAGAACTACGACCTGTGGATGGGTGTCGGGGGACGCCTCGCCCGTAAGCGGTGGAGGGGCGAGAAGCTCCGTGGGGTCAACGGTCTCCTCTACTTCCTCGGCTGGGTGTTCCTCTTCCGCAGCCTGCGGCGCAAGCTCGGCCTGAGCCGGGTACGAGGTGCCCTGTCGGGGGCGGCGCCGGTGTCGCCCCAGGTGCTCGAGTACTTCTGGGCGATGGGCATCCCCATCCGCGAGGTCTACGGCCAGACCGAGAACACCGCACAGGGCACGATCATCCCCGCCGACGACGTGCGCATCGGCATGGTCGGCAAGGCGATGACCGGGGCCGAAGTGATCCTCGCCGACGACGGCGAGATCCTCACCCGCGGACCGGGCACCTTCCTCGGCTACTTCCGCAACCCCGAGGCCACCGCCGAGACGGTCGATGCCGACGGCTGGCTCCACACCGGCGACGTCGGCGAGTTCGACGACGACGGCTTCCTGCGGATCACCGACCGCAAGAAGGACATCATCATCACCGCGGGGGGCAAGAACATCAGCCCGTCGGAGATCGAGAACCGCTTGAAGACCAGTCCCTATGTCCGCGAGGCGGTGGTGATCGGCGACCAGCGCAAGTACCTCACCGCGCTGATCGGCATCGAGCTCGACACGGTCGGCGACTGGGCCACTCGCCGTCGCATCGCCTTCACCACCTACGGCGATCTCTCGGCCAAGCCGGAGGTGAAAGAACTCGTCTCGGAGTGGGTCGAGAAGGTCAACACCGAGATGGCCCAGGTCGAGACGATCAAGGGTTTCGAGCTGTTGCCGAAGGAGCTCGACCAGGAGGACGGCGAGGTGACCGCCACCCAGAAGGTCAAGCGGCGGGCCATCGAGACCGAGTTCTCCGAGCTGATCGAGGGGATGTACCGATGAACGCCCTCGCTCCGGTCCTCGCCTCGGTGTCGGGGACCGACTTCATCCAGAACCTGGTGAGCGGTCTCGCTCTCGGGTCCAAGTACGCGCTCATCGCCCTCGGGTTCGTCGTGGTGTTCCGAGCCACGGGCGTCATCAACTTCGCCAATGGCGCGTTCGTGCTGGTGGGCGCCTACATGACCTACCAGTTCTTCCAGACCTGGGAGATCAACTTCTACCTCTCGATCCTGTTGGCCATGGCCTTCGGGTTCCTGTTGGGGGTCGTGCTCGAGGCCCTCGTGCTGCGGCGCCTGGTCGGCGAGGCTCCCTTCACCGTCATCATGGTGACCATCGGTCTGTTGTTCGTGATGGACAACGTGGTCACCGCGGTGTGGGGAGCGACCAACCTCGACCTGGGCGATCCGTGGACCGGAAACGTCGTCGAGGTCGGCGGCGTCCGGATGTCCCACCGAGACCTGTGGGCGATGGCCTTCACCGCCACCGTGCTCGCCGCGTTCCTCGCCTTCTTCCGTTTCTCCTCCATGGGGCTGGCGATGCGAGCAACCGCCGCCGATCCCGAGGCTGCGCTGGCCCAGGGCATCAGCGCCCGTGCGGTCTACCGGGTGGCGTGGGGGATCGCCGGCCTGGTCGCCGCCCTCGCCGGGCTCACCTTCGCCACCGGCAACGCCAACATCCAGCCCACGCTCGGCCTCATCGCTCTCGCGGCCTTCCCGGCCATGATCCTCGGTGGCATGGACTCACCGCTCGGGGCGGTCATCGGCGGGATCATCATCGGTCTGGTCCAGCAGATGACCGAGTTGTATGCCTTCGAGTACCTCGAGTGGGCGGGGCGCAACCCCCAGACCGTGGCGCCCTATGTCGTGATGATCATCATCTTGCTGGTCCGACCCTATGGCCTGTTCGGCACACCTGAAGTGAGGAGGGTCTGATGGCGGCGTTGCCCCTTCGCAGTGTTCCTGCCGGTGGTCGGCCATCGCGCCAGTTGGTCCTCGACTATCGCGACGACCTGCGCATCTTCCCCGATCGCTGGGCACGGTTCGGCTTGGTGGTGTTGGCCTTCCTCTACATCTGGCTTCCCACCCAGGAGGTGAGCGACGCCGGACTCCGCACACTCTCGACCATCGCCATCGTGGCCATCGGGGCCATCGGACTCAACCTCCTCACCGGCTACACCGGCCAGGTCAGCCTCGGCCACGCGTTCTTCGTCGGGGTGGGCAGCTACTCCGCCGCCTACCTGGGTGCCGCGCAGGAGTGGCCGTTCCTGCTGTACATGCCCGCTGCAATCTTGCTCGGTGTGTTCCTCGGAGCGGTGATCGGGCCGTTCGCGTTGCGGCTGCGGGGCCACTACCTGGTCATCGTGACGCTCGGTCTGGTGTTCCTCGGGATGCACGTGTTCCGGAACTGGACCTCGGTCACCGGCGGCAACCGTGGCACCCAGATCCGGGGGGCCGACATGTCCATCGGCCCGCTCGACTTCTCCGGGCTCGAGCTGTTCGGCTCGACCTTCACCCGCGAGCAGAGCATGTTCTTCCTGGTGTGGGCCCTGTTGGCGCTCGCCGCGCTGTTGGCGAAGAACCTGGTGCGCAGTCGGATGGGCCGGGCCATGCAGGCGGTTCGCGACCGCGACCTCTCCGCGGAGATCATCGGCGTAGACCTCGCTCGCACCAAGGTGGGAGCGTTCGCGATCTCGAGCGGGTTCGCGGCGTGTGCCGGGGTGCTCAGCGGCCTGCAGATCCGTTTCGCCAGCCCCGACGACTTCGACCTGTTCCTGTCGATCGAGTACGTCGCCATCGTGATCATCGGTGGGGCCGGCACCATCTTCGGAGCCATCCTCGGAGCGTTCTTCGTGATCGGTGTCGAGGAGTTCATCAGCCACTACAGCCGGTCGGAGTGGCTCGGACCCGTGGTGCGGACCGGTCCTGGTGACTCGGGCTTCTTCAGCGTCGGTGAGCTCAACGCCGTGCTGTTCGGTGGGTTCATCGTCGTGTTCCTCCTCTTCGAGCCCCGCGGCCTGGCCGCGCTGTGGCTCCGAGCCAAGGCCTGGTTCCTCACCTGGCCCTTCTCCTACTAGCTCGTTTCAGGTCCCTACTGCCCAACACCATGAGAACCATGGAGGGAGAAATATGATGGACAAGCGATGGAGGCGGCTGCTGGCCGCATTCCTGGCATCGATGCTCCTGCTCGGTGCCTGCGGCGGACGCGACGACGACAACGACAACGGCGACGCCGCTCCCCCTGCCGACGACACCCCGACCGACACCGCCGACGATGACGACGACGGGAACGACGACGAGCCGCCCGGCGACCCCGAGCCTGGCCCCGGATTCGACGGCGAGACGATTCGTCTCGGCGTGCTGACCCCCACCTCGGGAGTCGTGGCGATCATCGGTGAGCCCCTGACCGCCGGCAACCAGGCCTACTTCGACTATGTGAACGAGGAGCTGGGTGGCATCGCCGGCCAGTACCGCGTCGAGCTGGTGATCGAGGACACTGCCTACGATCCGTCGACCGCGACCCAGCGCTACGCCGCGGTTCGCGACGACGTCGTCGCGTTCGTGCAGATCCTCGGCACGCCGGTGGTGAACGCGCTGCTCGCCGACCTGATCGACGACGACCTCGTCGGCGGCCCGGCCACGCTCGACTCGGCGTGGGTGCGTCAGCCGAATCTCATGGCGATCGGCGGCCCGTACCAGACCCAGGCGTTCAACGCGATCGACTGGTGGTACAGCCAGGACGAGAACGAGGGCACGGTCCTGTGCACCCTCGCTTCCGACGACGAGTACGGCGACACCGGCGTCGAGGGCGTCGAGTTCGCAGCCGACAACCTCGGGATCGACATCGCCGTCCAGGCCGAGTTCCCGGCGCCGTCGCCCACCCGGGCGGCGCAGACCTTCGAGTCCCAGATCAGCCAGCTCCAGGGCGGTGGCTGCGAGGTGATCTTCTTCGTCGCCACCGCGAGCGACACCGGCCAGGTCGCGACCGCTCTGTCGGAGAACACCGGCTACAACCCGACGGTGATCGGCCAGTCTCCGAGCTGGCTCGGACCCTTCGCCGGAATCCCCTACCTCCAGGAGAACTTCTACCTGGCGTCGGAGGGTGCGGAGTACGGTGACGAGTCGGTCCCTGGTATGGCGGAGCTGGTGCGCATCAAGGACACCTACGCTCCGGATCAGGCACCCGACCTGTACTTCAACTTCGGGTACCTGCAGGCCATGGCCATGACCCAGATCCTCGAGCAGGCCGTCGCCAACGGCGACCTCAGCCGTGAGGGGATCATCCAGGCCATGGCCGATGTCGACGAGCTCACCTTCGACGGACTGTCGGGCGACTACGGATACGGTCCGGCCGAGGATCGGGTGCCGCCGCTGGTCAGCTCGATCTTCCGTCCCAACCCCGACGTCCCCATGGGTCTCGAGGCCGTCGAACGCGACTGGGAAGCTCCCTTCGCGGGCGACTACGTCTACGAGTAGTCCCCGCGGGGACTCGTGAACCGCAGGGGCGGAGCACCGGGACGCCGGAGCTCCGCCCCTCGTCGCGTCCGAGGGTGGGTCAGCTGCGGACGAGGCGTTCCACGGCGCGGAGCGCTTCGCTCACCATCTCGTCGGCCCGCTCGGTGTCCTCGCCGCGCGCCGCGTCGGCGACGCAGTGGCGGATGTGCTCGTCGAGGAGTCCGAGCCCGACGCCCTGCAGGGCGCGGGTGGCGGCACTCACCTGGGTGAGGACGTCGATGCAGTAGGTGTCCTCCTCGATCATCCGTTGGAGGCCCCGCACCTGTCCCTCGATGCGCCGGAGGCGCTTGAGGTAGTCGTCCTTCTCGATGGTGTAACCCCGCACGTCGGGTGCTCCTGTCGTGGGTCGATGTTGTCCGGTTCTGGATACCCCTCTAGGGTATATCCAGGAGGTGCGTCATGACGACCACGACCCAACCCGGTCCCGAGTCCGACAGCGGTGCACTCGACATCGACGTCGAAGGCATGACCTGTGGGTCATGTGCTGCCCGGGTGCAGCGGGCGCTCGAGCGTGAGGAGAACGTGGCCTCGGCCGACGTCAACTTCGCCACGGGTCGCGCCCACGTCGTGGCCACCGGGGCCATCGACCTCGAGCGACTGCACACCGCGGTCACCAAGGCCGGCTACCAGGTGGTCGAGCGAACACCCGATGCCCAGACGGCGGAGGGCGAGGACCCGGTGGTGGCCGCCCAACGCCGCCACGAGACCTACTGGGGCCGACGGGTCGCCTGGGTCCTCCCGGCCGCCCTCTTCATGGTCGGCATCATGGTCTACGAGGTCGCCGTCGACGACATGGTCATGCACGGCGATGGGGTGCGGTGGGCGATGCTCGCCGTCGCGACCCCCGTGCAGTTCTGGATCGGGTGGCCGTTCATCGCGGGAGCGATCCTGCGGCTGCGTCACCGCGGGGCCAACATGGACACCCTCATCGCCATGGGCACCCTCGCGGCCTACCTGTTCAGCGTGCGGGAGTTGGCGGTCGGCGGCCACGACCTCTACTTCGAGGCCGCGGTCGTCATCATCGCCTTCATCACTCTCGGGCGGTACCTGGAGGCCCGGGCCAAGGGTCGTGCCGGTCAGGCGATCCGAGCGCTGCTCGAACTGGGTGCCAAGGAGGCGCGAGTGGTGCGAGGCAGCGAGGAGATGCTCGTGCCTGTCGCCGAGGTGGCGATCGGCGACCTCGTCCGGGTGAGGCCAGGCGAGAAGATCCCTGTCGACGGGACCGTGGTCGAGGGCGCCAGCGCCGTCGACGAGTCGATGCTCACCGGCGAATCGGTTCCGGTGGACAAGGGGGTGGGTGCCCGGGTCGCGGGTGCCACGGTCAACACGTCGGGGGTACTCACCCTCGAGACCACCGCGGTCGGGGGCGAAACGGCCCTCGCCCAGATCGTGCGCCTGGTGGAGGACGCTCAGAGCGGCAAGGGCAACGCCCAACGGCTCGCCGACCGGATCGCCGCGGTCTTCGTGCCGACGGTGGTGCTCATCGCCGTCGCCGCCTTCGGCTTCTGGGGGGTGGTGCGAGGCGACCTCGCCCAGGGGGTCACCGCCTCGGTGGCGGTGCTCATCATCGCGTGCCCGTGCGCGCTGGGCCTGGCGACACCGATGGCGATCATGGTGGGAACCGGCCGCGGCGCTCAGCTCGGAATCCTCATCAAGTCGGTCGAGGTGCTCGAACAGACCCGCCGCATCACCACTGTCGTCTTCGACAAGACCGGCACCCTGACCCAGGGTCAGATGCTCCTCACCGACGTCGTGGCGGCTGCGGGCGTCTCCGAGGACGACGTGCTGCGAGTCGCCGGGGGAGCCGAGGCCGACAGCGGTCACCCGATCGGAGTGGCCATCGCCTCTGGCGCCCGGGAGCGGGTCGGTGACCTGCCCCGAGCCGAGGGCCTGGTGGCGCTGGTGGGGCTCGGCGTGCGGGCCCGGGTCGAGGATCGCGACGTCCTCGTCGGCCGACGCTCACTCCTGCGGGACGAGCAGATCGAGCTGCCCTCGGAGCTCGTCGCCGCGGCCGACCGGCTCGAGGCGGACGGCCGTACCGCGGTGCTCGTCGCCTGGGACGGAGTCGCCCGGGGTGTGGTCGCGGTGGCCGATACCGTGGCTGACGAGGCGGCCGAGGTGGTGGCATCACTGCGGCGTCTGGACCTCGACGTGGCGATGATCACCGGCGACAACCGGCGTACCGCCGAGGCCATCGCCTCCGCGGTCGGGATCGATCGCGTCCTCGCCGAGGTCATGCCCGAGGACAAAGCGGCCGAGGTCGAGCGCCTCCAGGCCGAGGGCCACGTCGTGGCCATGGTGGGCGACGGGGTCAACGACGCCCCGGCGCTCGTGCGAGCCGACCTCGGAATCGCCATCGGCTCGGGCACCGACGTGGCGATCGAGTCGTCGGACATCACCCTGTTGCGTAGCGACCTGGCGGGGGTCGTCCGAGCGATCGAGCTCTCCCGCCGCACCCACCGGACCGTGGTGCAGAACCTGTTCTGGGCGTTCGTCTACAACACCTCGGCGATTCCCATCGCCGCCGCCGGGCTCCTCAATCCGATGATCGCCGGAGCGGCCATGGCCTTTTCGTCGGTGAGCGTGGTGCTCAACTCGCTGCGGCTCCGTCGGTTCGGGTCGTCGGACCGACACTGACGGTTCAGGCCGGAAGGTCCTCCCCCGCCGAAAAGGGACAGAGACCGGGCCCTGCTGCTCGAGAAGCAGGGCCCGGTCTCTGTGGGTGAATCCAGATCAGAGCCGACCGGAGGGTCGTGGCCGGAGCCGAACACTGGATCGCAGGGGTGTGTCATCTATAGTACGCTACTAGGTAGTAACCGTCAACAACCGGGCGCCGAGGATCGTTACTAGGCCGAACGGCCCATAGGCGCGTGGAAGCGCTGTCAGCAACAATGGAGGAATGGCAGCGGAAGATCTGGCGGGTACCCCGGAGTCATCGAGTGGAGTCACCCCACCGGGGCGACGCCTGCGTCCGAGCGACCGACGAGCCGAGATCATCACGGCCGCTCGCGGCGTCTTCCTCGAGACCGGGTACTCGGGAGCGGGACTCGCCGAGGTCGCCGCCGCCGGTCAGATCTCCCGTGGCTCGATCTACCGCTACTTCCCGAACGGTCGGGTCGACCTGTTCGTCGCGGTGACCGAGGATCTTCTCGACGAGCTGCACGGCCGACTCCGATACGCGGCCAACGCCCCGTTCTCCCCGTCCACCCGGATGGAGCATGTCATCGCGTCGGTGTTCGCGTTCTTCCAGGAGGAGCCACAGGCCTACCGGTTCCTGTTCCGGGACATCTGGGCCTCCGGCGAACCGGCGGTGGAGGCCACCGCGGCCACCACCCGGGGCTTGCTCACCGCGGAGATCGCCGGGATCGTCGCCGCCACCGGGGTCGACACCGACGAGCTCACCGCCATTGCCAGTGGGATCTTCGGATTCGTGCTCGCCAACGTGGAGCTGGCCCTCAACGGAGAGATCGATCCCGAGACGGCGTGGTCGGTCAGCTGCCGATTCGCGACCGAACCGCTCGCCCGGTCCTGATCTGTCCGGTCAGGGCTCCCTGACCAGGCGGAGGTGACCCTCGGTCCCGGTCGGTGCCGCCATGGCGGTCGGGACCACCGCCCTCAGGACGCGACGGTCGTCGACCGTGCCTGTGGTCAGGTCACCTCCCATGAACCGGGTGAGTGACTGCATCGTTGCCAACGCCGCTCTCGGCTCCTCCTCGCCCCGACCGTCGTCGGTCACCGCGACGATGATCTCGTTGTCCTCCGCCGTCACCGAGATCGACACCGTGGTCGCCCCTGCGTACCAGAGGGCCTGGAGGGTCGCGTGCTGGGCGATGCGGAGCACGACCGCCTCGGTGTGCCAGTCGAGGCTCAGGTCGGGGTCGATCTCCACGCTGAGGTCGGCGCGAGGACCGTCACCGGACAGCTCCTCGAGGTAGGCCGCCATGGCGACCGACAGCCGCCGGGTTCCGGCCTCGGCCGGAGCGAGTGGCTTGATCGCTTCGGCGATCCGTCGGAACGAGTCGGCTTGCTGCGCGAGGTCGCGCCGAAGCCGTTCGGCGGTGTGGCCCACCGCCGCGGAGCTGCCCGACTCGGCGGCTTGGTCGATGGCCGATCCGAGGGAGGCGATCGCGGTGTAGAGACGAGCCGCCTGGGTGTGCAGGTGGGTGGCCGCACGATGCCGGTCGGTGTCCATGTGCGCCATGACCTCGGACAGGAGGCGGCTGCGCTCGGCTGCATCGCGTTCGACGATCTCGTGGAGCCGCAGTGCCTCGCGGGCGGCGAGGAGGTGACGGAGGTTCGACAGGGCGAGCAGTGCGAGACCGGTGATCACCGCGACGACCGGCACCCAGGCCACGTCGCGTTGCCACCAGACGATGGCCCCGGTCACCGGAACGGTGCCGATCACCACGAGCGAGATCAGCGAGCTGCGCCGAACCTGCTGGCCGACGGGGAGACGCTCCAGACCCGGAGATGCGTCGACGGTGGCGAAGGCGAAGAAGATCGCTCCGAACGCGATGGCCAGGACATAGGCGGCGAGGAACGGCCCCGCCGGGGCGTCGAAGCCTCCGACTCCGAGAACGACGTGGCCGATCGTGCTGACGAGGACGGCGCTGCCGAAGGCGACCCCGATGTTGGCGAGGAGTCGGAACTGGGGGTGGACGCGACTGCGGATGACGAGGGAGACGAGGATCCCGTGTATCGCGACGAGCATCCACACCGACGCCGAGACGGTGAACCAACTGTGAGGAGAATCGAGCACCGCGGGGCCGAAGGCCAGGACGAGGGGGACCGACAGCGCGATGGTGGCCATGACCAGGTCGACCGCATCGACCAGCGCCGCTCGCTCCCCCGAACGTGCCCTCAACAGGATCCCGTTCGCTACGAGCAGGATGATCAGGGCGAAGAAGGCGGGGCTCGCCGGGCGGACGAGTCCGGGTTCCACGTCAGGGGCGGCGAGGCTGTACTGGCGGGTCACCGCCAGCAGGCCGGCTCCGAGAGCCACTGCCCACATCCACCGGGGAACACGGTCCTCGGGGGGTGACCGCAGCGCCGCACCGACCGCGAGGACGAAGGCCGGGCCGATGAAGGCGACGTTGAGAACCAACATCGCGCTCAGGTACTCGTGTGGCGCTCGGGGCTCCCAGAACACCGCTGCGGTGAGCGGGATCCCGATCGCCACATAGATCACCGCACTCCAGCGGACCCACCGGGGGAAAACGAACCGCTCGTCGCCGTCCTTGGTCGGCTCGTCGGAGCCAGGCAGTGCCGGCTCGTCGGTGAGCTGGGCGGCACTGGTGACGGCGACCTCAGTGTCCCCGCCGACCACCGGCGTCCGGTTGACCATTGCTCCCCCTCGTCGACTAGGTCCGTGCAGGCGTCTTGACGGGCGCCGCCCTCGACCCGGTCGGGTGACCAGCATGCCACCCGGAGCGGCCGTCTGTCGGGTGAAGGCGTGTCATGATCCGCCTCCCGGCCCGGCACCCGCTGCCTTGGAGATCTGGTTCTTGCCCGAGTGCTTGGCGTCGTACATCGCACGATCGGCGACCTGCACCAGCGCGTCGATGTCGTCGATGCTCGTCACCGATCCGAGGTCGGCGCGGCCGATCCCGATCGACACGCTGGCCGACACCGTCGTGTCGGGCTCGATCTCGATCGACTGAGCGATCTCGCTCAGGGCCCGGTCGGCCATCCGCTCCAACTCGTCGACGGTGACTCCGACCGACACCACCACGAACTCGTCGCCGCCGATCCGGACCACGATGTCGTCGGCCCGGGTCGCTGCCCGCAGACGGCGGGCGATCTCGACCAGCACCCGGTCACCGGCCGCATGCCCGAAGTGGTCGTTGATGGCCTTGAAGTCGTCGAGGTCGCAGAACAGGACCCCGACCTGTTGGTCACCGGGAGGTCGACCGGTGCTCTGCGCGGCACGGATCGCGGCGTGGAGCCGTGTCTCCATCCCCGCCCGGTTGGCCATACCGGTGAGCGGGTCGGTCTCGGCCCGGTCGGTCAGGACCGAGGCGGTCTCGCGCAGCTCGGCCAGGTCACCCGAGAGGATGCTCAGGTCCGAGCTGAGGCGGGCCTGGTCGATCGCCGAGATCGCCTGGGCGGACAAGACCTGGACCGCCTCGATCCGCTCGGCTTCGAACGCGTGGGTGTAGGTGTCGCTCTCGAGTACGAGCACCCCGGTGGTCGTCCCGGTCCGACCGACGGGGAGCCCGAGGAGCGAGCGGGGTGACCGCTGCCGTAGCCCGGTGTCCGACCGCAGTCGCCGGTCGTTCGCCGGGTCGATCACCGACATCACCTGGCGGGTGCGCAGGACGAAGTTCACCGCTGGTCGGCACAACTCGGGGTGGGCGTCCAGCCCGGTGGGCAGGCTGGGGATGACCTCGACGTTGTCCGCCTCCATCACCGCCGCGACCTCCACCAGCGGACCCGCCGGCGACTGCAAAACCAACCATCCGCGGTTCGCTCCGGTGTGCCGAAGAAGCAGCTCGACGAGACGCTCGAGGAACTCGTGCACCTCGAGCTCTTCTCCGAGCAGCGAGCTGGCTTCGGCCAGTGTCTCGGAGGTGACGTCGAGCCCGAGCGAGGTGCCGGTCGGAACGTTCGTGGGGACCGGCCGGTGGGTGGGGATGGTGAGCTGGGCGGGGAGGCGGTGGGTCATCCCGGCGGCGACGGCGTCGGCCCCCCAGGCGTCCCATGCACCGGCGGCCACGCTGGTGTAGTGACGGGCGATGGCGACGCGGTTGCGGCGGGCGTGGAAACGCGCAGCAGCTTCGGCGATCACCCCGAGGTCGGCGAGGGCGCCGCTGGCGGTGGCGAGGCTCACCGCCCGCTCGAATCGGTCCATCGCCCGTTCCGCGGCCCGAGCTCCTCGGGTGCGTTCCGCGAGGAGTGCTTCGACGAAGGCGACGCGGTGGGCGTGGTTGGCGGGGGCGTGGCGGGCCAAGGTGCGGAGACGTCGCAGCGCCCGCTCGGCTCGTAGGCGTCGACGGGTCCGATCCGAACGCGAGCTCGCCCGGGGCAGGTCGCGCGCCGCCAGATACGCCTCGTGGAAGGCGTGATGGGCGAGCACGGCGCTACCGGGAGCGGTGCGGAGGAGGTGGCGACCGGCCCGAGTGGCCGCCTCGAGGCGCCGTGTGTCGCCGAGACACAAGGCGATCATGCCGTCGAGGGTGTGGACGATGAGAGCGAGCTCACCACCGCGGATCCGGCTGGTCGGGTCGCTTCGCTCCCGCTCGGGGTCGCCGCGAAGCTCGGCGATGACATCCCGAACGATCTCGATCCGCAGGGAGAACCGCTGCTCACCCAGTCGTTCGAGATCGGCCACCGCCGCCGCGGTCTGCTGGTCCAGGCGGGGCAGCGGTTGGCTGGCGAGGAGGGCGTGCAACGCGGCGAACGTGCCGCCGGTGAGACCGTACCCGTGCTCGTTGGCGGCGACCGCGCGATGGAACTCGTCCCAGAGGGGATCGACGGTGTCGCCGAGGGGAGCACCCCAGTGGCGGATCAACCCCTCGTGGGCGAAGGCCACCATGGTGGTGACCCCGGCAGAGGCGGTACGGCTCAGCTCTCGACCCACCGCGGCGAACCGCAAGCCGGTGCCGATGGCGGGGCCGATCGACAGGTTGAGCATGCCGTAGCCACAGAGGAAGTAGGCCGAGGCGTCGGTGAGCCCGTGGCGGGCGGTGAGCCGCGTCCCGCGCAGGACCAGCCACACGTGGGTGAGGGGCTGGTCGACATAGGCGAGGTGGACACACGCGAGCATCGCGTCGAGCGCGGCCGCGACCCGGTCGTCGTCGAGGGGGGCGAGGTCGAGGAACGACTCAGGGGTGCGCCCGACCAGGGCCCGCCGGGTGGCCGCCAGCTCGGTGGCCAGCTCCCGCCATCCGATCCGTTCGGGCAGCGGTTCGCCGAGCTCGTCGAGGATTCCCCGCAGCGATGCCAATCCGACCTCGCCGTCGCCGCGGGTCCAGGCCCGGGTGCCGAGGAGCCGCAGGGCCCGCACTCGTTGGTCGGGAGCGCGGCGATCGAGGTCCATCCGGTCGAGGAGGTCGTCGACGAGGCTGGCGCGCCCGATGATCAGCGCGTGCTCGGCGGCGCGGAGGTGCAGCTCGAACGCCTTCCCGGGCTGGCGCGTCCACGCATCGGGTCCGAGGAGTCCGATGGCGGCCATCTGCAGGTCGAGGGCCTCCTGGAAGGCGCCCTCGCGGTGGCCTTGGCGGGCGGACTCGATGCACAGTTCGACGAACAGGTCACGCCGAGGGCCGGGCTCGTCGAGATCGGGGTGACCCCGGAGGAGCTCGATGAGGGTGAAGCGGAGATCGGGGTCGAGCGTCGGACGACGGTCACGGTCGGTCGGGGAGGTGGCCAGGATGGCGTCGGCGATCGTGCGCCGCTGCTCGACCAGATCGTCGGGGTCGACCAGCTCGAGGGCGGCTCGGCGGGTGGAGCGGTCGACGCACACGAAGCGGTGGCGGTCGTCGGAGCGAGGCACGAGCACCCGGGCGGCCACCGCTCGGTCGAGCTCGGCGATGACCTGGTCCTCGTCCTCCCCGCTCCAGGCGGCGAGCATCGGGACCGTCGCGCTCCGGCCGGTGAGGGCCACGGCGGTGGTCAGCCGGCGAGCGTCCTCGTCGAGATCGTCGAGACGCCGGGTCGAGACGCTGTCGAGGTCGTCGGGCTCGCCCACGGTCAGGGCCGAGGCCTCGTGGGTCCACGTGCCGGTCTCGAGATCGACCCGGAGCCGCCCCGTGCGGAGCAGGTCCCACACGTCGGCGAGGACGAGGCTCGCCGAACCGCCGCTACGGGCCCAGATCGCTTCGGCGAGGGGGATCAGCCCGGCACTGCGGTCGCCCGTTCCCTGGGCGAGCACCTCGGCGATCGCGCCGGCGGTGAGAGGGGAGAGGCTCACCTCGTGGATGGCGATGCCCCGTCGCCCGAGGCGCGCGAGGGCCTGGTCGAGTCGGGGGGCGTGGGGAGCGGCGGTGAGAACGACGACGAGTGGGCCGGCGTCGGGGTGACCGGCGAGCATCTCGAGGGTCCGTAGCGAGCTGCGGTCGGCGTGGTCCGCGTCGTCGAAGACCGACACGAGCGGGGGCTCGTTGCTCGCGAGGGCGGCGATCGCTCCTCGAACGGCTCGTTCGATCTGTTCCAACGCTTCACCGGGGTCGGCGAAGGCCGATTCGGGTTGTTCCGGGACGAGGGCGGCGAGGGCCGGAAGCAGGCGGGTCGCCAGGGGAAGGTCGGGGCCGAGGCGATCGAGCAGATCACGGCGGACGGCGTCGACTCGCTCGTCGGGCATGGCGAGGAGCAACGAGACGACCTGGTCGACCATGTCGAGCGGGGCGCGCAGCGGTGGCGTGGGACCGCCCTTTTCGAACTGGCCGAGGCCCGACAGGACGGCGTCGTCGGCCAGCTGGTCACAGAGCGCCGACACCAGGGAGGTGCGACCCGCTCCAGGATCGGCACGGATCACCACGACACGGCCCACACCCGTTCGAGCGGTGGCCTCGATGTGCTCCCGGAGCTCGCTGATCTCCCGGTCGCGCCCGATGAGCGAGTCGGGGTCGGACCAGGCGAGGCGGGCCACGTCGGTCGACAGGTCGAAGGGATCCGGGAGGGTGCGGCCGTCGCGTTCGGCGTCGCGGATCCGGGCCAGGTCGTCGCGCAACCCGAGCATCGACGGATACCGGGCGTCGGGGTCGGGATCGGTGGCTCGTTCGACAACGGCGGCCAGAGCGGCGCTGCGGACGAACCCGTGGCCGACGACGAGATGGTCGACGGTGGTGGCGAGTCCGAACTGGTCGCTCGCGGTCGTGGCGGGGACCCGTCCATAGCCGAGTTGCTCGGGGGCGTGATGACGTCCGTGGGGGCTTCGCCGTGGTGTCGATCCGGCCGCGGTGGCGTCGTAGAGGTCGGTGAGGAGTGGGCCGTTGTCGGAGAGGTGGATGTGGGACGCGTCGACCGAGCGGTGCACGATGCCCGCGACGTGGAGCGCGGCGAGGGCGTCGGCCACCGCGACCGCGACGTCGAGGATCTCGATGAGATCGGCCGCGCCGTCAGCGAGGCTGTTGTCGCCGGGATCGTCGAGTACGAGTGCCGTGCGGTTGGGACGGTCGATCAGCTCTCGGGCCCGGACGAGGTGGGGGTGTTCGACAGCAGAGGTGACGGCGTGCTCACGGCGGAGGCGTTCACGGGTGTCCGAACCCGGCAGCTCCGACGCGTGCGTCTTCAGGAGAACCCGGGTGCCGTCGGGCGCGCGAGCTCGCATCACCACCGTCTCACCGAGCTGGGTGACCGCCGCCAGCTCGGCGAAGCCGTCGAGCCCCGTGAGCCTCAACCGGGGACACCTCGGTGTGAGTCGTCGTCTCCGGGTCGGGCGAAGTCGTAGGAGGCGATCTGGTCGAGCGCCGGCGAGCCGGCCACCGCGTGCGCGGCGAGCATTCCCGACATCACCGCCCCTTCGAACGATCCGATGTTCATTCCGGTGAAGATCCAGTCACTGGCGAGCGCCAGGTTGGCGGCTCCACTCTCCCATGCCTTGGGCCGCAGGGCCGCCGTTCCCGGGGGAGACGGGACGTACCGCTCGTTCGGGTCGATGTTGGCCCGCCAGTACTGGGCGTCGAAGCGGGCCTCACCAACGGTCTCCTGGTCGGGTGGGCACCAGAGCGCGGAGGGGTCGAAGGACGCAGGGGTGAACGGGTTGGTGCCCGAGGCGGGCAGGACCGAGGTGGCGGAGCGCAGCCACTGGAGGATGGTCGCCTTGGCCCGCTCGTCGGCGACCTCGGGGGTGTCGTGGTCGGTGAAGGGAGGCCACGGCTCGGGATGGGGCATCGGCCCGCAGAGGTAGACGAGTCCCTTCGGGCCGTCGTCGCCGTAGGGACCCCAGTTCTCGGCGGCGAGCACGTCGGTGAGGTCGGCATAACCGAGCGGCGGCACCGCGGCCCCGCCACACACCCGGTCGGTTCCCTCGAGGGGGACGAAACCGAGCTCGGTGGTGGTGCGGTTGGTCCAGATCTGCCCGGCGAGGGTGGCGAGTCCGCCGAGTCCGTCGACCGCCGCCGACCAGGGGGCGTGCTCGACCAGGTCGGCCGCGATGTAGGGGAGGCACGGGAGAGGAGCGGCGAGGATCGCCTGGTCGAAGTCGGTGCCGACGGTGAGGGTCTCGGTCGCGACCGGTTCCCACGGTGACCACCACGACTCGAGGTCGATGTCGCGCTCGCGCAGCTCGGCGCCCTGGGCGAGCTGGTCGTAGATCGGCCGGTCGGGCCACGCCCAGGTGCGGTCGGGAAGTCGGACGAGCGGCTGGTAGGGGCTGCCGTCGATGGTGGTCGCCTGGACGTCGGCCTCGATGCGGTCGATGGTCCCGGTCGCGGGGTCGTAGTGGACGTCGGTGACCTTGCGGAAGTACTGGAACTCGACGCCTCGCTGGCGTGCGACCCGGTAGTACGGGGCGATGACGGTGTCACCGGTCCCCCGTGTGAACCAGTACGACGCCTGGCCGCACGCGAACACCTGGCGGAGCACGAACCAGAGGAAGCCCGAGGCCGAGAAGTTCGGGGGCTGGCTCGTGTCGCCTCCCGGGAACTGGAAGCACATCTGAGCGGGAAGCTGGACCGGAGCGCTGGTGCTGGCTGCCTCGGACATGCCGTGGCGAAGACACCAGTCGGTGAAAAGCTCGTCGTCGACGGTGTCGATGCCCTTGGTGAAGATCTCGTCGGCGAGCACGCCCTTGACGACCGTGGTGTAGAGCTCGACCTGACACCAGACCGACCGGAGGCGAGCCGCGGTCTCGTCGGTGACCGACTCGACCGCCGAGACGCGGTCACGGACCCAGCCGAGAGCGGTGTCGAGCTCGGCGAGGGCGTCATGGTGGTGCTGGGCATCGGCGGCCCCGCTGGCGTCGTCGTGGCGGGTGTGATGGCCCACGAGGTGGCCGAGCGCAGCGAGCCGGTCACCGATGCCGTGGCCGTGGGCGTCGGGGTCGATGCCGGCGATCTCGTCGAGGAGCGTCTTGACGAGGGCGCCCACCTCCTTCACCAGGGTGACCGGATCGGGGTAGTAGGTGTCTCCCCAGGGCGAGAGATCGTTGTGGGGCAGCCACTCGGGGGTCAGCCACCACCGCCAGTCGACGAAATCGGCGAGCTGGATGTAGTTGCTCGGCACCAGGTCGCTGTCCATGGTCGCCACCGGCTCGTCGGGCGACAGCTCGATCTCCTGCAGGCAGGTGTCGAGAGCCCGCAGAGCGTTGGTGTACATGTTCCCGAACAGGTGGATGCCGTGCTCCTCGATGCGGGCGTCGCCGTCGAGGACCCACTCGCCGCCCTGGTTCGTCACCTCGCCGCGCCGTCCGGTGGCCCCCTTTCCCCCGGCTCGCCAGCCCAGCTGCATCACCGTCACGTCGTACTGGTCGCGCCAGTCGGGGTTGAAGACCGGATCGGTGAGGGCGAGCGCGGCGGACAGACCCGCCGGCCCCCCGCCGACGATCACGATCTTTCGCTTCGCGGTCATCTGACACCCTCTCGTGGCTTTCCTCCTCCCTCATCGGCGAGAGGAAAGGAGTTTGAAGTGACCAGGTTCTCGAGGCTCGACGAACGACTCGGTCGAGAACCAGTTTCGATAGGTGTCGAGCCCCATCTCGGCGATGAGCGGGTGGGTTTGGCTGGCGTGGCAGCGGAGA
>SKKL01000192.1 GCA_007121465.1 Acidimicrobiales bacterium
CGGATGTCGGTGCGCAGCTCGGAGTCGACGGCGTCGCGCCACTCGTCGATCGGTGCGTGGGACGGGGTGTCGGAGTCGGGACCGTTCATCGCACCTCATCGCAATTCGTCGGATCGTCGGTGACGACCCTACCGACCGGGCATGTGCCTCGGCCGGGTGCTGTGTGACGGGTGGGTGAACGGTTGCGGGGAATCAGATGTCGAGGGCGTCTGGATCGACGAAGCTGGCCCGCTCGAGGAGGAAGTCTCGGCGGCGACCGACGTCGTTGCCCATCAGCACCTCGAACAGGTCGGCCTCGCTCGACGCGGCGGCAGCATCGGCGACGGTCATCCGCTTGAGGATCCGGGTCCCGGCGTCGAGTGCGGTTTCGGCCAGCTCGGCGACCTCCATCTCGCCGAGGCCCTTGAACCGGCTCCAGTGGATGTTCTCGGTCTTGCGGTTGCCGGAGGTGAGCTCGGCGGTGATGGCGTTGCGTTCGGCCTCGGTGAAGGCCCGGTAGGTCTCACCGCCCACCTTGGTCGTGTAGAGCGGCGGCAGCGCGGCGAAGATGCGGCCCTCGTCGAGCAGGGGACGCATGTAGCGGTGGAACAAGGTGAGGAGAAGGCAGCGGATGTGGCTGCCGTCGACGTCGGCGTCGCAGAGGATGATGACCCGTCCGTAGCGGGCGAGATCGATGTCGAACTCCTTGCCCGACCCGGCGCCGATGGTGGTGAAGATGGCCTGGGCCTCGATGTTGTCGAGGACCTGTTTGGTCGTGGCCTTCCCGGCGTTGACGATCTTGCCCCGCAGCGGCAGCACCGCCTGGGTCTCGGAGTTCCGTCCCTGCACGGCCGGACCCGCCGCGGAGTCGCCCTCGACGATGATGAGCTCGGAGTCGGCCCCGTGGACCCGGCAGTCGCGCAGCTTGTCGGGCATCCCGGTGGATCCGAGGTTGGCCGCCTTGCGCTTGTTCTCGAGCGCCTGCTTGGAGGTGACCCGGTTGATGACGGCGTTGGCGACCTTGTCGCGCACCGCGTTGACGTGGGTCTTCTTGCCGTCGCCGGCGATCCACGCCGAGAACCCGGACTTCACGACGTCGTAGACGATGCTCTGGACGCCGGGGGTTCCGAGCTCTTCTTTGGTCTGGCCCCGGAACTGGGGTTCGGGAAGGGTGACCTTCAGGGCGGCGACCAGGCCCTCCTGGATGTCGTCCTTGGAGGCCTTGTCCTTTCCCTCCTTGGCGAGCTTGGCGAGCTTGCGCAGGTCGGCGAGGAGCACGTCGTTGACCACCCGGGTCATGGCTCGCTCGAGGCCGGCGACGTGGGTGCCGCCCTCGGTGGTGGGGATCGTGTTGACGAAGCTGACGACCTGGGGATCGAAGCCCTTCACCCACCGCATGGCGACCTCGACGGTGCAGGTGCGCTCGACCTCGGTCATCGTCCCGCCCTGGGAGACCTTCTCGGTGAAGGTGCCGTCGTCGGCGATGCGGATGATCTCGGTGAGGTTCTCGCCCACGCTCAGGTAGTCGACGAAGTCGGCGAGCCCACCCTTGGAGACGAACTCCTCGGTCTCGCCCGATGCGCCGCGACGCTTGTCGGTGAGGCGGATCTTGAGCCCGGGAACGAGGAAGGCCATGCGGGCCAGGCGTTCGCGGACGTCGAGATAGGCAATGGTGGCGTCGGGGTCGAACACCTCGGTGTCGGGCCAGAAACGCACCCGGGTTCCGGTGATGTTGGGGTTGCGGAGCCGCTTGACGTCCTCGAGCTCGGAGGTGGGGGTGAAGGTGCCGTCGGGCTCGAACCGGCCGGGCTTGCGGGCGTCGAACCCGAGCCGCCATGTGTGGCGGTCGCGGTCGACCTCGACGACGAGCTTGGTCGACAGGGCGTTCACCACCGAGGCGCCCACCCCGTGCAACCCGCCGGAGGCGGCGTAGGCCCCGGATCCGAACTTGCCGCCGGCGTGGAGCTCGGTGAAGACGATCTCGAGGGCGGTGCGCTTCTTGTCCTTGATGTCGGTCGGGATGCCTCGTCCGTTGTCGACGACCTCGACGGATCCGTCGCGGTGGAACGTGACGTCGATGCGGTTGGCATATCCGCCGGCCGCCTCGTCGATCGAGTTGTCGATCAGCTCCCACAGCAGGTGGGACAGCCCGTCCGAGCCGGTGCCACCGATGTACATCCCGGGGCGCTTGCGGACCGCCTCGAGGCCCTTGAGCACCTGGATGTGGGAGGCGTCGTAGCCGGCGCTCTCGGGAGATCGATGCTTGGCGGCCATCAGAACCTCCGGGTGCCCGCGTCGAGGATGCGTTCGTCGGTGGCGGTGTGTTGGGTGTCGCGGCGCGACGCCACCAGATCGAGGGGAACGGGCGTGGGGTCGGCCTTGGTGGGGGCATCGGCCTGGCCGACCACGACGACGAGGTCGTCGAGTGGGCCGACCCGGGCATAGGCGATGCGCTTCTCGGTCTTGAACCGGCTGAGGCGCACCCCACCGGTGCCGCGGCCCTTGGCGGGGATCTCGGAGACGTCGGTGAGCTTGGCCGTGCCGGTGTCGGTGACCGACAGGATCATGGCTCCCTCGGAGGCGACGCCCACGGCGACGACGGCGGCAGCCGACTTCAGCTTCATGCCCGCGACCCCGCTGGCGCCCCGGCCCTGGACGCTGATGCCGTCGGTGCTCGTGCGAAGGGTCTGGGCGTCGTCGGCCACCATGACCACGTCGGAGCCCTCCGGAGCTTCCACGACGGCGACGACACGGTCGTCGTCCTTGAGGCCGATCACCGCCGAACCCGAGCGGGTGGCGGCGAGCTCCTCGGCACTGATGCGCTTGGCGATGCCGGCCGCGGTGACCAAGAGGATCGGATCAGACCCGGGGGCGAGGACGGTGAGGACCCGTTCGCCGTGGCGGACCTCGACGACCTCGCTGGCGTTGGCACCCCGGTTGCGGCCGGCGACCTCGGGGACTTCCATGGCGGTGACCCCGAGCGCCCGGCCGGTGTCGGTGATGGCGAAGACCGTGGCGTGGTTGGTGGTGGACGCCCGGGCCACGACGACGTCGTGGCGGCCCAGCGACGGTTTGGCGACGCCGTCGGCGGGTTCACGCCCGATGAGTCCGCTGGTGGAGAGGGTGACCACGCACGGGTCGTCGGTGATCTCGAGGGGGAGCGGCTCGGCGGGGGAGACGTCGTCGAGGTCGTCGGCTCCGAGCACGCTGCTGCGCCGGGGACGACCGTGGCGCTCGACCAGCTCGGCCAACTCCTTCAGCACGATGGTGCGCTGGCGCTTCTCGGAGCCGAGGATGGCCTCGAGGTCGGAGATGCGGGCGACCAGGTCGTCGCGCTCCTCCTCGAGCTTGAGCTTCTCGAGCGCGGTGAGCCGGCGCAGGGGCATCTCGAGGATGGCGTTGGCCTGGATCTCCGACAGCGAGAACCGCTCCATGAGGCCGGTGCGCGCCTCGGGGGTGTCCTGGGAGGCCCGGATGATGCGGACCACCTCGTCGATGGCGTCGAGGGCGATGAGGAACCCTTCGACCACGTGCAGGCGGTCGCGGGCCTTGCCGAGGCGGAACTCGCTGCGACGCACCACCACCTCGAGGCGATGGTCGACATAGGCCTGGCACAGGTCGTAGAGGCCGAGGGTGCGGGGCTCGCCGTGCACGAGCACCACGTTGTTGATGCCGAAGCTCTCCTCCATGGGGGTGAGGCGGTAGAGCTCGGTGAGCACGGCACGGGGGTTCACCCCGGTCTTGCACTCGATCTGGATGCGCAGACCGTGATGTCGGTCGGTGAGGTTCTTCACCTCGGCGATGCCGGCGAGCTTGCCGGCGAGCATGAGCTCTTTGATCTTGGCGATGACCCGCTCGGGCCCGACGAGATAGGGAAGCTCGGTGATCTCGATGCCCTGGCGTCGGGCGCTCACCTGGGTGACCTCGGCGCGGGCCCGGACGCGGATGCTGCCCCGCCCCGTGAGGTAGGCGTCTCGCAGCCCGTCGTCGATGATGATGCCGCCCGAGGGGAAGTCGGGGGCGGGCAGCACGGCCATGAGCTCGTCGATGGTGGGCTTGGGTCGGCGCTTGGTCATGACCAGCTCGATGGCCCGGTGCACCTCGGCGAGGTTGTGGGGAGCCATGTTGGTGGCCATGCCCACCGCGATGCCCGACACACCGTTGACGAGGAGGTTGGGAACCAGCCCGGGAAGGGTGATCGGCTCGGTGCTCTCGCTGTCGTAGGTGGTGCGGAAGTCGACGGTGTCCTCGTCGATCTCGGCGATCATGTCCATGGCCGCCGCGGTGAGGCGGCACTCGGTGTAGCGGGCGGCGGCGGGCGGATCGTCGAGCGAGCCGAAGTTCCCCTGGGGTTGGACGAGGGTGATGTTGCGGCCGAAGTCCTGGCCGAGGCGGGTGAGGGCGTCGTAGATGGCGGCGTCGCCGTGGGGGTGGTACTTGCCCATCGTCTCGCCGACGACTCGGGCACTCTTGCGGGTGGGGGTGTCGGGCCGGATGCCCATCGAGTACATGGCGAAGAGGATCCGCCGCTGCACCGGCTTGAGGCCGTCGCGCACGTCGGGGAGGGCGCGCGAGGTGATGACCGACATCGAATAGGCGAGGAACGACTCGCTCAGCTCGTCGGTGACGGCGACGTCGAGGACCTCGCGGGCGTAGGGGACGAGCTCTCCCTGTGGGGACATCAGCAGCTCCGAGGGACCGAGGGGGACCGGGGCGGCGCCGGACCGGGCCGGACGGTGGGACAGACCGCCGAGCCTAGTGGCCGAACACGTGTTCGGACCAGCGCTCTGTGGGTCGTGCCGTGGCAACAGGATGGCCGAATCGCTGGTGGCGTCGGGGGATCCGCCTGACCCGAGGGGCCGGTGGAGGCGAGGTGTAGCCTCGGTCACATGGCGAGGCCCGACACCGCCGCTGCGAGACCCACTCAGCGGCGGTCCCCGATTCGCCGCCGACGACCTCTGCGGAGGGCCAGCGATCCCACCCTTCTCCTGGGCTACGCCGGACCGCTCACCGCGGCGTCGGCGGTGGCGGCGGTCGCGGGCGTGCTGCTGGCCCTTCTCGGCCCGTCGGCGACGGTCCCGCTCGCATTCACGTTGTCGTCGGTGGTGGCGGTCGGCCTCTACGGGGCCGCTCGTCGGACCGACACCGCCGCCCGTCCCGACTTCCGCCCCGACCGATCGGCCCGCTCCCGGCGCGTCGGCGTCGCCATCCTGGCCCTCGCGGTGGTGGGGACCGCCGTGTCGTCGTGGTCGCTCGCCCTGGACTTCGCCCGATGACCCGCGACCGACGACCGAGGCTCGTCCGACCCCTGGCCGGCCTGGTGCTCGTGGCGCTGCTCGGCCTCGGATTCACGCTGCTCTCGCGCGGGGCCGCGGACGCGATCGAGCTCCCCGATTCCGACGATCCGGTGATCGCCGCCCTCTCCGAGTGCGAGCCCGGTTCCTCCGCCCTGGTCGCGGTCGCCGCCGGCACCGCCAGCCCGTCGGGTGCAGCGGTGGTCGCCGACTTCGTCGACCGCCTCGGCCGGATCGGTCGCGACGTGGAGGTTCTCGTCGTCTCGGGTGCCGAGCCGGAGGTCCTCTCCGAGTGGACGTCGGTGGGGTCGGCCACCGCCGATCGCGTCGCTGGTTTCCTGGCCGGCCCGACCGAAACCACCGATGAGCCGGCTGACGACCCTGATGTGAGCTCGGGCGCCATCGATCTGGCCCAGACCGAGCTGGCCGAACGTGGCGAGGAGCTCGCCAGCGACGGGTTCGACTCGTGTGGGCTGACCGTCGTCGTCGACTCGGGAGCGTCCGACGATGGTGCGGCCGACGGCAACGTCGTGGTCGTGGCCGGCGACCACCGCGAGGCGGCGGCCGAGCTCGAGGCCGTCGTCGCCTCGCTGGGCGAGGCCCGGGCGTCGATCACTCCCCTGGGCGTGTGCGCCGAGGAGGGATGCCCGGAAGGGTCGGCCACCGTGGATGTCGACCCGCTGCTCGGACGCTTCGCGTTCACCGTCCTGCTCCCCGACGAACCGGTGCAGGTCGTCGTCGGACTCCCCCGCGGGATCGAGCTTCCCGTCGACCCGTCGGGCGGGCCGATCGATGCCGGTTCGTTCACCCTGACCACCACCTGGGTGACCCCCCAGGTCCTGCGCCTCGAGGCTGCGGTCAGCCCCCTCGACGACGACTGGCCCGGAGACTGGACGGTCACCGTCATAGCCCCCGAGGCCGCCGAGCCCGCCCCCTCGGGCTCGGCCCACCTCATGACGGCGGTGGCCGCGGGGCTCGAGCCTCGAGTCGTGGGCACCCCCCGACTCGTCGCCGACCGCGAGGTGCTCGTCGATGTCGAGCTGTACGACCGGGACGGTCGCTTCGTCCAGGCCGACGAGGTGCCCGGCGACGTCGAGGTGCGTGCGGTGGTCGTCGATGCCGACGGTGCCGAGGTGGCGTCGTCGGCGCTGGAGCCCACCGAGATCGGTCTGTGGCGCGGCCCGCTGACCGCGGTCGATGTCGACGGCCAGCAGGGTCCGTATCGACTCCAGCTGGTGGTCGACGCGACCGACAGCGTCGGCTCCCTCCCCTCGAGGCGGACCACCGTGGCGATCGATGTGCTCGGGTCCGAGGCGATCCCCGTGCTCGAGTCGTCGACCGCACGCCTTCGCGGCGATGCGGGGGACACCGCCACGGGTGCCCTGGTCGTCGTCGCCGGTCAGGGCGTCGATGCCTGTGTGTGGTTGGCCGATGGCTCCGATCCGGGGGTCGTCATCGGCGACGGCGCGGTGAGCCCGGCGTCCTGTGTCAGCGTGCCCGCGGGCGAGGCCGGGTCGGTTCCCGTCTCGGTCGATGCGGCGGATTTCGACGCCGGGATCTACTCGGCGACGGCGGTCGTGGCTCTCGGGGTGGGCGACGGATCGGCGGCCGAGCTGGTCGACGTCGAGCTCACCGTCGAGGTCCTCGCTCAGGTGGACGCGGTCCGGCGCCTGGCCATCGCGGTCGCGCTCGGCCTCGCAGGGCTCCTTCTGCCTCTGCTCGCCCTGTGGGTTTTCGACGCCTCGCGAGCCCGGTTCCGGCCGTCCAAGGCGGCGGTGTCCATCGACGTGGGCGTCGTCGTCCGGTCCGACGGGTCGCTCTACCGTGCGGACGACGCCACCAGTCCCCTGATCCTCTCCGACGACATGTGCGAGCCGGTCCGCATCCCGAGGGGACGTCGCTTCGAGTGGAGCGGCTTGCACTTCGCGGTGCGCAATCCGCTCAGCCCGTTCCGTCCTCCGGTCGCGGTGGTGGGGTCCCCCGAGGGTCCGGTGGTCGCCCACATGGGAGCGGTCGTCGACGACGACAACGTGGTCGGTCGGGTGGTGCCCGGCCTCGGTTCCACCTGGATCTTCGTGCTCGACCCCGAAGCGACCCGTGTCGCCGCGAGCAAACCGAGTGCCCCCGACTTCTTTTCCGCTCACGGTCGGCTCGTGTTGATCCGCTCGTCCCCCGACGCCGACCCCGTCGACATCGCGGCGCTGTCCCGGCAGGCGCAGCGTTTGGCCCACACCGTGCGCTCGGTTCGACCCGATGCTCAGGACGGCGACGAACCGGCGAGGGAGATGCTCGACTTCGTGGACGTCAACGTCTCGACTCCCCGTGACCTGCCCCGCCGCAAGGACCCAGCCGCCGAGGCGGCGCAGGAGTTGCCGTCGAGCACGATCTCCCGCTGGGAAGACCTCCCGGACTGGGAGGATGTCGAGGTCGACGAGCTCTACTCGGACCCGTTCGAGGACTCCCCTGACCGCGATGGCGACCTCGACCTGCCGGTCTGGGAGCCGGGCGGGAAGGACCCCGCGGGCCGAGTCGAGGATGACGACGAGTGGGACGAGCCGGGTGCCCACGAGCGCTCCTCCGGCCGGGACGACACGGGCGAGGACGGTGCTTTCGCCGACGGTGCTTTCGAGGACGCCGCCGGGGGCGGGATCGGGTTCGGCATCGTGTTCGAGGAGGGGGTCAACCCCCAGGCGTTCCTCGATGCCGGCGAGCCGCCTGGTGGGTCGACCGGACCGGGGCCCGCGTCCTCGCCGGACGCCCCCGACGCTGCGGCGGGTTCATCGGAGCCCGACGACACCCCCGAGCCCGACGGGCTCGGGTGGGCTCGGCGGTCGCGCCCCCTGTGGCCCACCGCCCGCAAGCGCGACGACTCCTGACGGCTCGTCGGCCGACCAGGTCGGTCAGAGGACGAAGCCCATGTGGTCGAGCACCAGGCGTCCGAGCTCTTCGTCGCCGTCGAGCCGGACCCGACCCTCGGCGAGAGCCTCCCGGCCCGACCACCGACCACACCCGAGGGCGTTGTAGGTCTCGGTGTCGCAGAAGATGGTCACGTCCCGCGACGACGGCTCGCGGTCGAG
>SKKL01000268.1 GCA_007121465.1 Acidimicrobiales bacterium
ACTTCAAGGCTGCCGGTCGGATCGTCTCCGGCCCCTGGTCGGTCGCGGCGGGCGGCGGCTTCGCCTTTCCCGCCACCACTGGCGACAAGCCCATGGGCACCGACCTGCTCAACCGGTACGTGCGCCGGGTGACCATCGCGGGTCACCACGACGACGTCGCCGCCGCTCGGTTCAAGGAGGTCGCGGCGATGGTCCGACGGCCCGAGTCGCTGATGGCGCCACTGTTCATGGCTCGGGTCCTGTGGGCCTCGCGCAAGGGTCCCGCGGGCGACACCCCGCCGGTCGCCGATGATGCCGGTACGCCGGTTTCTGTCGAGGGTTTCGGGCCCACGGTCCCGAGCACGGAGCGCGCCCTCAGCGACTCCTGAGCCGCTCGATCGCCGCCTTGGTGTGCGCCACCGCTCCGCCGTCGGAGAGCGCTCCGCCGACTGACACCGCTCGCTCGAAGCTGCGGGAACCGAGCCGGGCGGCGAGCCGCTCGGTCTCCTCTGCCTGATGGGCGACGACCTCGGGTGCTGCCGGGAGCGCGACGCTGGCGCCCGAGGCGAGGAGCTTGCCGAGCAGGACAGCGGCGTCGTCGTCGGCGCCGAGCTCGACCAACAGGGCGAACACGGACCGGAGCGAGAGCCAGAGGTTGGCCCAATCCCCGCCACGCAACCAGGTGTCGATCACCTCGGCGAACCCCTCCAGGGCCGACAGGTGTTCTCCCCGCCGGCCGCAGAGCGAATACACCTCGGTCAGGGCGAAGGCGCGGATCCATCGGTCGCCGGCCTCACCGCCGAGGTCAGCTGATCGTCGTAGCCATGCCTCTGCCGCATCGGGGTCCGTCGCTCGAAGAGCCAGGCCGTGCGCATAGGCGGCCTGGGCCGCTGCGGTCGGCGAGCCGACACGCTCGGCCCAGACGAGCGCCTCGGCCGCCTGCGCCTGCCCCGCCTCGAGGTTCTCGATGCTGGTCGAGGCCACCGAGGACATGTACAGCGCATGGGCGAGGCCAGCTGGCGCAGCGCGCTCACGTGCCACGTCCACCATCCGCTCGAGCCACACCGATGCATCCTCGGTTCGGCCCTTGAAGTAGAGGGCGTTGCCGAGGACCCGCTCAGGCAGGCCGCTCGGCGGGAGTTGTCGGGAGACCTGGAGTTCGAGGCTGGAGTGGGCTGCCTCGATGGCGGTGTCGAGATCTCCTCGCACCCAGTGCCCGTAGGCGGCGACTGCTGCGACGAGCGGCGCCTCTGGGTGTTCGGCGAAGCCCCCCAGCGCCATGGTCGCCTCGGCGAGCGCGGTGATCTCGTAGCGGATCCGCCGGAAGCCGTGCTCCCGGAGCGCAGCGACCAAGCTGGCGGCGACGTGCACGTCGCCCGCTCGGACTGCGCTGTGGTGGGCAGCTCGGAGGTTGTCCAGCTCCCGGTCGACCCGCTCGATCCACCTTCGCTCGTCTGCTGAGTCGATGCCGACGGCGGCCTGAACGGCGAGGTCGAGGTACAGGGCACGGTGGCGTGCCTCTACCGCCGCGGTCGCGCCGCTCGCGTCCAAGTGCTCCTGACCGAGCTCGCGCAGTGTCTCGAGTACCAGGTAGCGGGGCTCGGAGGGGTCGCTCACCTGCAGCATCGAGTGGTCGACGAGGTCCGCCACCGCCCCGGCCACCGAGGTCGATCTTGGAGGGGTCGCTGCCGCCCCGACCGTGACACGGCCGCCCTCGGGGAGACAGACCGCCTCGGCGGCCTCGAGGGAGAACGAGCCGGCGAACACCGAGAGCTGTGCGAACACGTCCTGTTGGACCGGATCGAGGAGCGCATGGGACCACTCGACGACCCGCCGGAGCGTGTGGTGTCGCTCATCGCCTCCGGCCCGCTCGGTGCCGAGGAGCTCGAACCGTTCGTCGAGGCGGGCCGCGAGCGCGGCAGGGCTCAGCGCTCGGATCCGTGCCGCCGCGAGCTCGATGGCCAGGGGCAGCCCGTCGAGGCGGCGACAGATCTCACCGATCGCGGCGGCGTCGGCTTCGCCGACCTCGAATCCTGGGCGAGCGGCTTCGGCGCGCTCGACGAACAGCTGCGCCGCGGGCGAGGAGGTGATTGCCGCGGCGGTCACCGTCGGCGTCTCCTCCGGCGCGTCCAACGGAGCCAGGACGACGATCTCCTCGCCTGGCAGCCCCAGCGATGCTCGACTGGTGGCCAGGATCGACAGGTGGTCGCACCGGCGTCGGAGGCGGTCGACCAGCGCGGCGGCAGCACTGAGCAGATGCTCGCAGTTGTCCAGCACCAGCAGCACCTCGAGGCGCGACAGATGATCCACCACGGTGTCCTCGAGCGTGCCCGCCGGGCCCTGCTGCAGATCGAGGGCCCGGGCGACGAGGTCGACCACCGCGTCCGCTCCCCGGCCCGGGGCCAGCTCGACGAGGACCACCCCGGCGGCCTGTCCTGGCTCGGCCACCTCGGCGACCCGACGCGCCACCCTGGTCTTGCCGACCCCGCCCGGGCCGGTGAGGGTCACCGCCCGGCCCGGACCGAGGGCGCCGAGCAGTCGGTCGATCTCGGTCTCCCGACCGATCAGCGAGGTCGGGTCGTGGAACTCCTCGGGTGAGCCATGGACTCGGGCGGCAGCCACCCGCGCCGGCATCGGCCGGGCCAGGATCGGATCATCGTTCAGGATCTGCGACTCCAGCTGGCGGAGGTCGGTGGACGGGTCGAGGCCGAGCTCCTCGTTCAGGACGCGGCGGAATCGTGCCGCCTCGCGCAGAGCATCGCCCTGTCGTCCGGTCCGGTGGAGCGCCAGCATGAGCTGGGCACGGAAGCGCTCACGCAACGGATGCCTGTCGACGAGGGCTTCGAGGTCACCGATCACGGTGGGAGCGTCGTCCTGCTCCAGCCTGGCGTCGATCCACACCTCGGTGACCACCAGGCGGAGCTCCTCGAGACGCAACGCCTCGCCTCGCACGCCGGGCAACTCGGCGAGCTCGCCGAAGGCCGAGCCCCGCCAGAGATCGAGCGCATCGGTGGCAGCGGCGAGCGCGGTCGGTCCCGACGCGGAGCGGGCGAGCGCAGCCAGCTCCTCGAAGCGACGAGCGTCCACCTCGACCCCGTCGAGGTCCAGGGCGTAGCTGCCCGCGACCTTGATGATGCGGAGTGGATCGATGGCGGTCCGCAGCCGGGAGATGTGGCTCTGCAGCGTCGGTGCGGCGGTCTCGGGCGGGTCCGAGTCCCACATCGCCTGTATGAGGCGGTGCTCGGGCACGGCCGCGCCACCAGCTGCGGCGAGGACGGCGAGGACCTGATTGCGCCTGGCTCCGCTGATGGTCACGGCCTCGCCCCCGCGGAGGACCGACACCGGCCCCAGAACCCGCAACTCCAGACCTGCTCCCACATCTCGATGATTGCCCACGAGCACCGACCGATGTGCGGCGAGCGCTCACTGCGCTGCGACCACGGCAGCCACCAATCGGTCAGGAGTGCCACCAGATCGGTCCATTGGCGCTTCCCAGGTGCATCGGCGATGTGCACCGAGACCGGCGGGTGACAGCTGCCTCGGCTCGGTCGATAATGACGGCCGATCCCTAGGGGGGAGAGCCGAATGTCAGCCTCGGACGTCGACTTCGCTGCTGCATACTGTGACGTGCAGGGTCGTCTCCTCGCGGTGCTGCTCGACCAGCCTGCCGACCGCTTCGATCTCCAGGTTCCCAGTTGTCCCGAGTGGACGTTGTGGCACCTCCTGGCCCACCTCACCGGGGGAATGGTCGACGCCAGCACGGGGAACGCTCCGGAACTGGATGGCGTGAGCCTCCACGACTACTCGCTCGATCCCGCGGTCCGTGACGCCGTCGAGGCGATGTCTCGACGCCAGATCGACGAGCGTCGAGGCCACCCGCCCGCAGCTCTCGCCGAGGAGTGGACCGCGGCGACAGCCGTCGCGTTGCCGATGCTGCGGGGCGACGAACCCTTCCCCTCACCGATGCCTCCCTTCATGGAGTACACGCTCCTCGAGGATCTCGCGGTGCACGAGGACGACGTCCGCGAGACGCTCGGTCTCGCCCCCGCACCGCCCTCGGCGGCGCGCTCGGTGGCCCTGGTGGCCTATGTGGTCGCGCTCGATCGGCGCCTGCGTTCCGGCGAGCATCCCGCGCTTCGTCTCGTCGCCGACGAGGAGGTCTTCCTGGCGGGCGAGGGCGAACCGGTGGCCACGCTCACCGCCAGCACCTATGAGCTCGTGATGGCTCTGAGCGGTCGCCGATCCTCCAACCAGATCGAGGCACTGGACTGGGACGGTGACCCGACGCTCTTCGTCAACTCGCTCTCGGAGTACTAGCGGCGGCAAACACGCGACCGCAGGGAAAGCCGAAGAGGTTGGCGGTTGACGGCGGATCCGGACGGGTAGTGAATGGCGGTAGGGGAGGATCGCCGCCGTGTTGCGGTGGCGTCGGCCGTGGATCGGGGACCCTGTGGAGACGCTCAGCGATGCCATGAAACCGCCTGCGAGCAGGTGGATTCACGACGGACTTCTCCGCAACGGAGGACGGGAAGCTTCGGTGCGGAGACTGCGGCGCGACCGAGGAACCCGAGAACATGCCGATCCTCGCCACTGTGCGGTTCGAGGGCGATTCGAACCCGGACGACGAATCGATCCTCCTCGCACTCGTGTGCGGCTGCGGGAACGGAGGGCAGTTCACCGCTGCCTTCGGACCGGACACCCCCCGAGCTGACGCCGCCGTTCTCGTGAGCTTGAGCCGTCCGAAGGGCTCGCCCGATGGATGAGCAGCGCCGCCTTCCGGCCCAGATGAACCGATCACGCATGTGTGCATCGACCCTCGCCGATGGGAGGACTGGATGCGAACCCGGATAGAAGTCGAGAACGCCAATTGCAGATACTGCGTCGACGCAGTACGAAGAGAGCTGTTGGCCCGCCCGGGCGTGCACCGCGTCGAGGTGAGCAGCACCGCCGGCTGCCTGGAGGTCGACCACGACCACGACGACCCCGCCGCGCTCATCGAACTGCTACATCGATCGCTCCACGGCTCCCAGGTGGCTGACAACGGCGAGGTCGTGATGATCACGATCGACCCGGTCGTCACCTATGACTGCAGCATGCACCTACCCCGCCTAGCGCATCGCCTGTGACGATCGGCCCTACCGCGGCGGATCGGTGTGGCACATCATGGACCCAGCGGCATTACCGGGTCGGGCGCGTCCCGCCCTGGGGAGGTCGCTGGACCCGGCGCCCCGGAACGAGGCGCGAGGTGTCCTCGCACAGAATGGAGTGATCGGCCATGACAGGCGGATCGACCCAGGCACCCCCCGGCCGGCCATGGAGGTGGATCGCGGTCATTGCCGTCGCGCTCGTCGCTGTCTTCGTGGCGGGGTCGGCGGTGACGTATCACCGCTACGTCGGCCGGTACACGGAGCCCCACACCGAGTTGCTGGTGGAGTCGAGGCAGATCCGCGCATTCGATCACGACCCGGTGGCCGGCACCCTGTACCTCGTCGAAGTCCCTTCCGGGGAGGGCGAGCGGTCCTCGGTCCTGTCCTCGTACGACCTGGCGACTGGCGAGACGAGCGTGATCGACGACGGGCTGCCCGCCATCCTCTACCCGTGGGTGGGCGTGGCAGGCGACGGCGAGGTCTGGCTGTTCGACGACGGGTGGGATCCGATGTCGACCGGGATGGGTGGAGCGGCCGAGCAGGCCCTCCTCGTCTATCGGGACGGCACGCTCGTCGATCGCCACCCCGTGCACCCGATGGACGGCCCCGGATGCGCCTCCATCGCCGCCAACCCGGACGTCGACCGCTACCTCGGGTTGCGGCCCGTGCGGCACACGGCCGAGCTGGAGCCGTATCCGATGTTCGTCATCCGCACCGCCGACGATGGCGCCTTGGTCGCCTACGACCCGGGGTCGTGCGACGAGCGCGACCTCGCCGACCTCGAGCTCTACGTGAGCGGCAACCTCCAGGCATTGAACGAGCGCGCTCTCTTGGAGAGCATGGCGTCGTCGGGGTGGTCGTGGGTCGATGCGTCGCAGGGATTCCGCTACCGTGAGCAGGGAAAGCTGTTCGGATTCCTGCAGGACCTCGCGTGCGCCCGGGTCTTCGACCGGGTGGACCTGGACGGAACCAGCTACCGGATCGGCTCCTGCTTCCGCGGGATTCACGAGTTCCCGTCGTCGGGACACCTCTTCACCGACCAGGGCGACCTCCTCTACCGCTCCGGCCACGGCATCCACGTGCTGCGCCGGTAGAGCCATCGAGGGCAGCTACCCGCTCAGCGGTTCGCGGGCGGGCCGATGGGGAGGATGTAGAGCACCATCTCGCCATCGGGGAGGTCGAGAAGTCGTGCGGCCTCGTCGTCGGTGAACGCGCCGATCGGAACCGAGCCGAGGCCGAGCGACACGGCCTGCAACGCCACGTTCTGGGCCACGTGGCCGGCCTCCAGGGTGACGTAGCGCTCGGCCCTCGCGCCGTACCGTTCGCCAGTTCGTTCCGGCACTGCAGTGATGACGAGGTTCAGGGGGGCGGTCCCGACGCTCGCCTGGTCCAGCGCGACCCGGGCCAGGTCGTCGCTGAGATCCCCGTCGATCGTCATGACGAGGTGGTGGTCGTGGGGCCGGTAGCGGTAGATGCCGGGCTCGAGACCCTCGACCGTCGACACCACGGCGTGCACCTCGAGCGGGTAGGTCCCCCCGGCCGAGGGTGCCGATCGGCCACCCCACTCGACGGTGATGCCTTGAGCGGCCCAGAGGAGCTGGCCGAGCTCGTCGAGGGTGACGGCCTCCGAGCCCCACTCACGTACCGAGCGACGGGCCGAGATCGTCGCCTCCAGGCTCAGCTCGCCGTCGCTCGCCGGATCGGGGAGCCGCACCACCTCGGACACCGAACCGTTCACCGGCTCGGGCGCCGTGTCGTCGCCGGTGCACGCGACGAGCAGCCACGTCGCTGCGACCAACATCACTGCCACGATGAGCATCGATTGACGTCCCGGTCGGATGTTGCGGTGGGGTGAGCGCGAAGCAGCTGCGAGGCGTTCTCCCTACGCCGGCATTGTCCGGATCAGGTGCTCGGGGTCGCTGGCCGTGGCCAGCCTCTCAGCCCCGGAGGGCTCCCTCTCGCGTCTCGCAGCCAATGGTCATTGAACACCGAGCCACGTCTCGGGAACAGGGCCGAAGGTCCTCAGCCCCGCGTGGGGGCTCGCATGGCGCCGGGGGTGGCAGTCTCCCCGGCGTCGTGGCTGGTGCTCATCGTGTACTGCCGGTATGGCGGGCCCAGCCCCGAGCTCGGTCGCTGGGCCAGTTCGGGACCATCAGGTGCCACTGCTCTGGTGCGGCGACGACAATGGCTTCGAGCTCGCGAGCGAGTTGCTGGGTGGTGGCGGCGATGTCGGCGGGCTCGTCGTCGGTGTGTGGGACGGCCACGGGGGGACGTGCGACTCCACGGTGGTGACCATCGCCCAGGTGGTAGATGGCGACGGGGATGAGGGGTGCTCCGACCTGGCGTGCCAGTCGAGCAGGACCGGACGGAAGGGTGGTGCGTTCACCGAAGAACTTCACCGTCGGCCCGCGCCCACCCAGATCTCGATCACACACCAGAACCACGACCTGGTTGCGTCGCAGCGCTGCTGCGAGCTCGTCGCGAACACCGTGGCCCCGCACCAGGGCCGTGATGCCACGCTGTTGGCGCGTTTCCAGGAACCATTCGAGGACTCGCCGAGGCCGCAGCGGCTCCACCACGGTGACCAGCGGATAGCCGCGTCCGGCGAGCCAGGCACCCCCAAGATCCCAGCTTCCGAAGTGGGGCGTCACCAGGATCGCACCGCGGCCCTCCGCCGACGCGTCATCGAGCACAGCCAAGACGTCGGTGGCCTCGATTCGCGCGTCCAGGTCGTCACTGGCGAGCTCCGCCAGCCGAAACGTGTCGAGCCAGTAACGCGCGTAGGAGCGGAACGACGCCTGAACGGCGCGTCGACGCTCAGGGCCCTGTAGTGGCCGCCCCGCTACTCGCTGCAGGTGGCGGGCCACCATCTGTCGCCGACGAGGCATGACCGCGATCGCCACCGTCGCCGCCACCGTGAGCAGTCCCTCGTCCCAGCGCTTGGGCACCCGACGAGCCAGCCGCTCAGCCACCCGGTACAGCGGTGAGGTGAACCGCCCCAGAGCGCTGTCGTTCGCGGTCACTCTCCGAGCGCTAGCAGCAGCGCCGTGTAGCCGGCGGCGGAGGACAAGAAGGCGACGAAGTTGATGCTCCCGGCCTGGGG
>SKKL01000233.1 GCA_007121465.1 Acidimicrobiales bacterium
CGTCGAGCGTTCCCTTGGGCTGTCGAGCTCCGGCGGCGCGCCAGGTCCACGACCCGTCCTCACGCTCGCTGGTGAGCTCGACCTCAATCCTTCTCGGCATGAGGCGCCACGCTAGTCGGCCCGCAGGGAGGCTCCCACCCAGCTGCGAGGGAACCCTGGTGGCGCTCTGGTCGAGGGCACCCGATCCACGCCCTCTCTCACCATCGCCCCTCTGAACGCCGATAATCCATGTTCTGTAAAGTTGACCGAGAGAAACGCAGGACTAGGTTTCGATAGGTGCTTCACCGGTCCCCGACGGCGCTCACCCGCCTCATCGTCCTCATGGTGGCCGTGCTCCTCGGCGGGTGTGCGTCCGACGACGAATCGACCACCCGAGACACCTCGAGCCACACGGCGCCCGACACCGAGGCCGGCACCGGTCCGACCACTACGAGCCCACCCGCCCCGGAGCCTGCCGACGCCTGCGAGGGCCTCCAAGTCGTGTCCGAGTCGCCGGTGAGGACCGATCCACCGCTCACCGAGATCTCCGGAGCAGTCGCCTCTGAGCGGACCCCTGGGGCGTTCTGGGTGCACGAGGACTCGGCCAACCCCACCGTTCTCGTCGAGATCGACTCCGACGGCCACCAGGTGTCGCGATGGGATGTACCCGGCGTCGAGATGGTCGACTGGGAAGACATCGCCGCCCTCGTCGACGAGGACGGCACCCGCCACCTCTTCATCGGCGACATCGGCGACAACCTCCACCGCAGGGAGTCGACGCAGCTGTTGCGTCTGCCCGAACCGGGTCCCGACGACGTGCCGGGCGCCACGGCCGTACCCCAGATCATCGAACTCCGCTCCCCGCTCGGCCCGGCCGATGCCGAGGCGCTGCTCCTCGACCCGCTGTCGGGGGACCTGGTGGTGGTGACCAAGTCGGTCCGCGGGATGGGCGAGGTCCTCGTCGCCCCCGGAGGCGCCTGGGCCGGCGACGGCGCCGTCCTCGACCTCGTTCACGCCGGAACCCTCGAGCTCGGACCCGTGGAGGCGGTCCTCGCCGGCGACGTGGCCGCCGACGGTCGCCTCGTCGCCGTGCGGACCCCCGCCCGGGTCCTGCTCTGGGAACGCCATCCCGACGACGATCTGGCGACGACACTCCTCGAGCGCTCCCGGTGCCGAGGGCCGTCCCGATTCGACATCTTCGGCGAAGCGCTGGCATTCACCAACGACGGCTACGTGTTCCTCGGCGAAGGCGACCCCACCGATCTCGTGGTGGTGCGCTGACCGGGCTCGAGGCGAACCTCGGCCACCTCGGCGGCGTGGCGATGCAGCCAGTCGAACGCCTGCGCCAGGTCCGACAGCTCCCCTGTCGCTCGCTCCCGCTCCAGATCGTCCAGCGCCTGCCGGAGCAGCTCGATGCGGTCCTGGGCCGACTCGAGCTCGCCACGATCGACGACGTGGTGGCGGTCGGCCCGCTCTTCCATCACGGCGAGACGACGTGCCACGTAGGCCTGCTGGCGGCATCCCGGACGGCAGTACCGACGCGGGCGACCCCGCCCGGAGCCATCCGGGAGCGGCCGCCGGCACCACTCACACGCGGAGGGCCGCTGCGTCGCTCCCCCTCCTCCCTCGCTCTCGCCCAATTTCGTCACGTGACGATATTAGCGGGTCAGCCGGCACCGGTCCTGGTCACCCCGTCCTGGAGCTCCCCGACCTCGGCGTGGAGCCAGCACCCGACCAGGTGGTCGTTGACCATGCCCATGGCCTGCATGAGCGCATACATCGTCGTCGGACCGACGAACCGGAAACCTCGCCGCTTCAGCTCCTTCGACAACGCATCGGACTCCCCCGTCGTCACCGGCACCTCACCGAGGCTTCGTACCCGGCGTGGTGCCTCGGGCCTGAACCTCCACATCAGGTCACGCATCGACCCCTCGTCACCCTGAACCTCTAGTGCAGCTCGAGCGTTGGTGATGGTCGCCTCGATCTTCCCCCGGTGGCGCACGATGCCCGCGTCGTCGAGGAGCCGGGCGACGTCGGCGTCGTCGAACCCGGCGACGGTCTCGATGTGGAAGTCGGCGAAGGCAGCCCGGAAGGCCGGACGTTTCCGGAGGATCGTCAACCACGACAGCCCGGCCTGGAAGCCTTCCAGACACAGCTTCTCGAACAGCCGCTGGTCGTCGAGCTCGGGACGGCCCCACTCGGTGTCGTGGTAGTGAAGGTAGAGGTCGGGAGCTGCCCCCCACCCGCACCGGGCCCGCCCGTCCTCGCCCACCACCAGGTCCTCGATCTCGGTCATCGGCCCACGTTACCGAGCCCTTGCGGCCGCCTCCTGGCCGCAGGGGAGGTCTCCCGAGGTCACCGACCCGATGGCGGGCGTTCACTCATCGGCCACGCCCCGCTGAGGTCGGCGAGATAGCGTCGAGCCCAAAGAACCAGACGACGAGAGAGGACGGCCGTGGCCGACGAGGAGATTCGCCAGATCAAGTTCGCGCCGCCCCCGGGTGCCACCCAGGTGGTGCTCGTCCGCCACGGGGAGTCCGCTCCGCACCGGCCCGGGCAGCTGTTCGATCTGGTCGACGGCCACGGCGACCCGCCCCTGTCCGAGCTGGGCCACTGGCAGGCCGACCGGGTCGGCGAACGCCTGAAGGACGAGGACATCTCGGCGATCTACGTGAGCACGCTCACGCGCACCCACCAGACCGCCGCTCCCCTCGCGACCCATCGAGGCATCGAACCCGTGGTCGAGCCCGACCTCCGCGAGGTGTTCCTCGGGGAGTGGGAGGGGGGTCTGTACCGGGAGAAGGCCGCCGAAGGCCACCCCGCGTTCCGCACCATGCAGCTCGAGGAGCGGTGGGACGCCATCCCCGGAGGCGAGTCGAACGACCAACTCACCTCCCGCACGGTGGCGGTCCTCGAACGGATCCACGCCACCCATCCCGACGAGATGGTGGCGGTCGTCGTGCACGGCGGCGTCATCGGAGCGCTGCTCGCCCACGCGGCCCGCTCCCGCCCCTTCGCTTTCGCCGGAGCCGACAACGGGTCGATCCACCATCTGGTCATGACCGAGGAGCGCTGGATCGTGCGTCGGTACAACGACACCGGCCACCTCAACTCGATGTCGGCCGTCCCCGCTCCCCTCACCTGATCGTCATGGAGATCTTCTGCAGCGCCCGGGCCCGCGACGATCACCGAGACCTCCTCGACGCCGCCACACCACCGGAGACCCGCTGGCTCGAGCTTCACGAGGACGGCTCGGCCACCATCGACGGCCACGCGGTCGAGCTGCGGGAGGCCACCCCGGACGTGGCGTGGATGACCTCCGACCTCGTCCAGGGTGGCCCGAGTCGTCAGTTCTTCGGGCTCCTCACCCGCTCCGAGTCGGTCCGCTGGCTGCAGTCGTCCGCGGCCGGGTTCGACCACCCGATCTTCGGAGACCTGGTCGAGAGGGGAATCAGGCTCAGCCCGGCCCACATCTCCGGACCACCGATCGCCGACTACGTGCTGCGGGCCGCGCTCGACCACCTCCAGGATGCCGAGCAGTGGCGCCGCGCCGCCGCTGACCACCGGTGGGAGCCTCACGAGTTCGTCGAGATGGGATCGACCCACTGGATCGTCGTCGGTCTGGGCACCATCGGGGCCGAGATCGCGGTGCGGGCCCGGGCCTGTGGAGCCACCGTCACCGGCATGCGCCGCTCCCCCGCCGGTGACGAGCCGGTCGACGCGATGATCAACCCCGACCAGCTGCTCGACACGCTTCCCACCGCCGACATCGTCGTGCTCGCCGCGCCCTCCTCCCCCACCACCGACGGGTTGGTGGACGACGACTTCCTCGCCCGCACGAAACCGACCGCTCTCCTGGTCAACATCGGGCGCGGAGCGCTCGTCGACGAGACGGCACTGTTGCGCGCTCTCGACGATGGTCGACTCGCCGCCGCCGTCCTCGACGTGACCGCCACCGAGCCCCTCCCGGCTGACGATCCGCTGTGGGCTCACCCCAAGGTGGCGATCACCCCCCACTCGTCGGCCCTCGGCGACGGCCGCCATCACCGGGCAGCCGAAGTGTTCGTCGAGAACCTGCGGCGCTATCTCGCGGGCGACCCGCTGCTCCACGAGGTCACCGCCGCCGACCTCGGCCGCTCCTGACCTACCAGCGCGTCAGGAGCTGAGTCCGAAGTCGGTGATGATCCGGGACAGCTCGACAGGGCGGTCTCCCTGGACCGAGTGTCCCGCCCCGTCCACCGTGACCACCTCGGCGCCGGGCAGGCGGCGCCGGAGCTCCTCGACGCCCTCGTCGCGCACCATCGATCCGGGTCCGCCACCCCGGACCAACAGGTAGGGAGCGGCAACCGACGCCAGCTCGTCCCAGGGGTCGGCTGAGCGCTCCTCCGGTGATGCCGACGTCGGGCGCTCGCGCCGGTCGTAGCGCCACTGCCATGAACCGTCGGGAAGACGTCGGGCGTTGTGCACGATGCCCCGGCGCAAAGAGGTCTCGGAGCGAGTCGGGTTGTAGGTGACGGTTCGCTCCAGGATCTCCGCGAAGCTGGGAAACGACTGCGGGCCGGAGATGAACTCGACGATGTCCTTGGCGTCCTCGGAACGGGGCGCGGGCGTGATGTCGACCGCGACCACTCGACGAACCAGGTCCGGTCGCTGCGCAGCGAGAGAGTTCGCCGTCGCCCCGCCGAGGGACATGCCGACGACGAGTACCGGGCCGTCGACCAGTTCCTCCATGACACACGCCACGTCGGCCGCCATCTGGCCGGGCCGGTAGCCGAAGTCGTCACGCCAGTCGGAGTGTCCATGGCCCGGGAGGTCGATCGCCAGCGCGGGACGCCCCAGTGCCAACAAGACGGTGTCCCAGGTGTGGGCGTTCTGAGCGGTGCCGTGTAGCAGCACCACCTCGACGGGGCCGCTACCCCAGCGCAGGGCCGACACTCGCCGACTCCCGGCGACGGCCACCTCGACGCGCTCCACCGTGGGCGGACCCTGCCAGTCGAGGCCGGCTTCGGTGGCGTTCTCGCGAAAGTAGGCGAACTCGTCGTAGACGAAGTCCTCAGCGGTCGGATCGGTCGACATGCACTCACCCCCGACACCGAGCATGGCACAGCCGCCGACGCGAACCGTCCGCCCGGCGAGTGATCAACCGCCGGGAAGAGCGTCCACGAGGTCCTCGACCACCGACGAAGCCTCCTTGCCGGCCTTGTCCGCCTGCTTCCCGGCCTTCTTGGCGGCCTTCTTCGCGTGGCGGCGGCCACCCTTGGATGCCTTGACGGCCTCCTTCCGGGCCTTGCGGGCGGCGCGCCGGGATCGCTTCGACCCGTCCTCGGCGAGCTCTCCCAGTTCCTTCTCGGCCTTCTTGGCCGCCTTCTTGCCCTGACGCTTGGCCGACTCGGCGGTCTTCTCGGCGTCCTTGCGGATCGCCTTGGCCGCCTTCTTGGCGTCCTTGCGGGCGCTCCTGGAGGTCTTCTTCACGTCCTTGCGCAGCCGGTGTGAGCCGGACCGGGCCGCGTCGGTCACGTCCCGAGTCCGCTCACCGAGGTGCTCCATCGACGACTCGACCCGGGGCTCGACCTTGTCCATGGCGCCATCGATGACCGCGGACAGTCGGCCCGCCTTGCGGCGTCGCCGTCGGCCGAAGGGAGACATCGCCGTCGAGCGACGACGCAGCGCCCGGGCCTCCTTCAGTAGGGTGCCCTCGGCCGTTTCGACCCTCTTGTTCGCGGCGTCGAGACGCTCTTCGGCTCTCAGCCGTGCCTCACGCTCCCGCTCGAGCTCGGTCGCGGCCGTTCGGGACTCCACCTCGACCCGGGCAAGACGCTCCTTGCGGGATCGAAAGGGCACCACCCCGAGGGTGAGCACTGACGTGGTCTTGCGGATGGCTCCCATAGGACCTCCTCGTTCGCGATTGCACGGGGCTCTACCCCGCGGAGGCAGTTTCCACACGCCCATCACCGGGTCAACGGGTCGCGCCGACGCGGCACGAGCGCTCGGCGTCGGTCACCGAGGGGATCAGATCGACCCGTACCGTGTACGGTCGATGGCCGGAGGTATGTGACCCATGACCAAGCTTCGACTCCCGTTCGACCGCCCGAGCTTCGACTCGCCCGCCGAGGAGCGGGTGCATCTGAAGCAGCGCCTCGCCGCCGCGTTCCGCCTCTTCGGCCGATTCGGATTCGGCGAGGGCGTGGCCGGCCACATCACCGCTCGAGACCCTGAACACTCCGATCGCTTCTGGGTGAACCCCTTCGGCATGCCCTTCCAGCACATCGGGGTGTCCGACCTGATCTGTGTCGACCACGATGGGGAGGTCGTCGAGGGCGAGTACCACGTCAACCGCGCCGCGTTCGCCATCCACTCACAGGTCCATGCCGCCCGACCCGACGTCGTCGCCGCGGCGCACTCGCACTCGGTGTACGGAAAGGCCTGGTCCTCGCTCGGTCGGACCCTCGACCCGCTCACCCAGGACTCGTGCGCGTTCTACGACGACCACGTGGTGTTCGACGACTTCACCGGGGTCGTGCTCGACACCGAGGAGGGTAAGCGCATCGCCCATGCCCTCGGCGACAAGAAGGCCGCCATATTGCGCAACCACGGCAACCTCACCGTCGGCCACAGCGTCGACGAGGCCGCCTGGTGGTTCATCACCATGGAGCGCACCTGCCAGGCACAGCTCCTCGCCGAGGCTGCCGGCACACCGACCCACATCGACCCCGACTCCGCCGCGCTGACCGCCACCCAGGTCGGCACCGACGGCGCCGGCTGGTTCAACTTCCAGCCGCTCTACAGCTGGATCAGCCGTCTCGAGCCGGACCTGTTCGACTGACCCCGGCGGGACTCGCCCCGAGGGGCGCTCCCTACGGTCAGCCCTCGCCGCCCGCGGCGGCCTGATGCCCAGGCATTCCCGAGGCGGGTCGCTCGCCCTCGGCGGGACGCAGCTCGACGATGGCTGAATCGATCTCATCCTTCACGCTGCCGAGCGGCAGGATGTTGAGCACTCCCTGGCCCTGGCGCAGGACATCGACGATCTCCTCGTCGCTGCGCACGAGCACGCTCGCCCCGCGGATCACCAGGTTGGCGGTGACGATGTCCTCGCCCATCTGCTCGCGCAGGAAGGTGAAGGCCTCCCGCACCGACTCCAACCGGATCCCGGCATCCAGGAGGCTCTTGACCACCTTGAGCTCGAGCAGGTCGCGGTAGGAGTACCGACGACGGCTACCGCTGCCGTTGGCATCGGCGAGGGTGGGTCGCACCAAGTCGGTCCGGGCCCAGTAGTCGAGCTGGCGGTAGGTGATCCCGACGATCTCGGCCGCCCGGCGACCACTGAAGCCTTCGGCGAGGGCGCGGTCACGCTTGGATTCGGTCATCGAGTCTCTTCCGATCGGGGAGGACGCAGGTGCGGAACACGTGCAGCGGGTGACATCTACGAAATTACGGCGGTGTCGTGGTGACGAGCGTACGACGGCCGCGCGCGGCCGTCAACGGTCGGGTCGTGCCCAGTTCGGGAGGAGCGCACTCAGGAGGCGAAATCGCCGGGATCGACGCTGTCGATGAACTCCCGGAACTGCTCGACGACGTCGTCGGGCTCGTCGGGCTCGGCCTCGACGAACCCGGCCTCGGCGAGGACCGCCTCGTCGGCGTGGATCGGCGTGGCGGTGCGCACCGCGAGGGCGATGGCGTCGGAAGGCCGAGCGGAGATGATCTTGGTCCCCTCGGCGGTACTCAGGTGCAGGTCGGCGTAGAAGACGCTGTCGCGCAGCTCGGTGATGACCACCTGCACGAGGGTGGCATCGAACTCGTCGAGCACCATGCGCAGCAGGTCGTGGGTGAGCGGACGTCGAGGCTCGAGGCCCTCGAGGGCGACCGCGATGGCAGTCGCCTCTGGGCCGCCGATCCAGATCGACAGCATGCGCTGGGCGCCGTCGGCCTCTTTGAGGACGACCATCGGTTGGTTGGACGGCACCTCGACGCGAACGCCGATCAACTCCATCTCCACCATGACCTGACCCTACCCGGCCCAGCCACCGTCGTCACCGTCGGATCGAATGATCACCGGCGACGGCGCCGGTCAGGAACTGCCGAGATAGTCCCGAAGGGCGTGATGCAGCATCGCCGCCCTCAGCCCCTCGCCCATCTCCGCCAGCTCGCCGAGGGTCTCGACCGCCTGTTGGCGGGCGGCGGGGTTGCGCTGCTTGAGCAGGGGCATCACCACTTGCTGGAAGAACGAGGCCTCCCGCTCGGCGGCCACCTTGTACATCCGGAGATGGCGGCCCTCGACACCGTGGCGAAGGAAGCCGGCGGCGAGCCTCGCCACTCCGAGCGCCGACTCGTCGTAGAGAACGGTGGGCCCGATGGTGCGGCCCGACAGCAGCCCGAAGCGTTCGAGGTCGGCGACCTCCGCGGGGGTGATCCCCGCCGCGTCGGCCAGCTCCTCGCGGCTGAGCGCCATCGAGGCGGTGCCGGCATCGAGAGGCGCGGTGCGAACGGCGTCACGGGCCGCACGTGCCGCTCCCCTCCCCCGGTCGGAGCCCTCTTCCTCGACGGGCGACGCGGCCCGAGCGCGGTGGTCGAGCCCGAGCTCGGCCGGTCGGTCGACGACCACCTCGGCGCGAGCCGGATCCTGGTCGGCCTTCGCGTCGGGCTCGGAGTCGGCGGACAGCTCGTCGTCGAGTTCGCCCCGCTCGATTCGCTCCTTGATCACCTTGAGCGGCAGGAAGTTCTCCCGCTGCTGCACGAGGATCCAGCGCAGTCGGGCGATGTCGATCTCGTAGAACTTCCGGTAGCCCGACGGAGTGCGCTCGGGGTCGATGAGACCCTGGCTCTCGAGGAAGCGGATCTTCGAGATGGTGATGTCGGGGAACTCGTCTTGGAGGAGGCTGAGGACCTCACCGATCGACAGGTGCCCACGGGTGGCGTCGGACGCGCCGCTCACCCGTCGTGGCTTCCCGTGTCACTGGCCACGAACATCAGCTTGAACTTGCCCACCTGGATGAGGTCGCCGTCCGCGAGAGGCCCGCTGTCGACGCGCTCACGGTTCAGATAGGTGCCGTTGAGCGATCCGACGTCGACGACCTCGTACCCCCCGGAGCGAGTGCGGCGGATCTCGGCGTGGCGCCGCGACACGGTCACGTCGTCGAGGAACACCCGGCTGTCGGGATGCCGGCCGAGGCTCGTGACGGCGTGATCGAGCACATAGCGCGATCCGGCGTTGGGGCCCCGACGCACGAGCAGCATTCCGGTGCCCGGCTCGAGATCGGCGTCTTCGAACACCTGGTCCTCGTCGACGGGCGGGAACTCCTCGATCGGGATGGCCATCGTGGAGTGATCCAGCTCGCGGTCGGTCAACGGAGCCCCGCACGACGAGCAGAAGTTCGATCCCAGCGGGTTGTGGTGCCCGCATGCCCCACACACGACCTCCGACACCGCTCAGCCCTCGACCAGTGAGCGGTAGGCCGCCGGCTCGAGCAGTGCGGCGAAGGCTTCGGGGTCGGCGGGTTCGACCACGGCGATCCACCCGTCGCCGTAGGGATCGTCGTTGAGTCGTTCGGGGTGATCAGCCAGGTCGGTGTTGACCTCGACCACGGTGCCGGCCACCGGCGCGTAGACGTCAGAGACCGACTTGGTCGACTCCACCTCCCCGAATGACTCCCCCGCGTCGACGGTACGCCCGACTTCAGGGACCTCGACGAAGACGACGTCGCCGAGTGCGTCCTGTGCGTAGTCGGTGATCCCGAGGCGCAGGCGGCCGTCCTCGGCCCGCACCCACTCGTGATCGCTGGAGTAACGGAGATCCTCGGGGACGTTCATCGACCAAACGCTACAAGGTACCGGCGGCCGAGGCGACCGGTCTCGAGACCCTCGACCCGAAGTCGAGGTTCAGGGTCGTCTCAGTGGGGGGTGGAGCGAGCCTGGCGCGCCGCCCGGCCCTCGGCCAGGGCACGACGGGCGACCGGCAGATAGCCCCAGGCGGCGTAGTAGGCGATCGCCAGGCCCGGGATGCCACAGGCCCAGGCCAGCCACCAGGCGAGGTCGTCGAGGGCGTGGTCGGCGCCCGCGGCGAGGAACAGCGGATAGCTGAACATCAACAGGAAGGTCGCGGTCTTCCCCCACCACGTGACGTCGATGCGGCGGGCGCCGAGCGCTCCGAGAACCACAGCGAGGACCGACACGACCCCTTCCCGGGCGAGGGTCGCTCCCGCGAACCACCACGGGACATAGCCGGCGGCGCCGATCGCGAGGACGGCCACCAGCAACATGATGCGGTCGGCGGTGGGGTCGAGGATCTTGCCGATCTCCGACACTTGACCGAATCGGCGAGCGATGTAGCCGTCGACCCAGTCGGTCGCACCGAGGAACGCCAGCAGGAACCCCGCGAGCAGCGGGTCCTCGCGACCCAACAGCAACCACAGGAACAGCGGGACACAGCCGAGTCGGGCGATCGAGATGAGGTTGGGCACCGTCAGCAATCCAGCGTCGGGCGCCTCAGCAACCTCCGGGACGGCGTCGGGACCTTCGACGGGATCACTGTCGGGCGACATTGGCACGGCGCCACTCTACGATCTGGAGATGGCCACGATCTTCACCCGCATCATCAACGGCGAACTCCCTGGGCGTTTCGTGTGGCGAGACGACCAGTGCGTGGCGTTCATGTCGATCAACCCGCTGCAGCCGGGCCACACGCTGGTCGTGCCCGTCGCCGAGGTCGACCACTGGATCGACCTCGACCCGGACCTGCTCGCGCACCTCGTCAACGTCTCCCACACCATCGGCCACGCCATCCAGGGCGCGTTCGAACCAGCCAAGGTCGGTCTGATGCTGGCAGGGCTGGAGGTGCCCCACACCCACATCCACCTCGTGCCGATCCGCGGCATACACGACCTCGACTTCGCCAATGCCGACCCCGACGCGGCGCCCGACGCGATCGAGGAAGCCGCCGAACGGATCAGGGCCGAGTTGCGCGCGGCCGGGCATGCCGAGGTGGCCTCGAGCTGACCCCCACTCCCCCCTCAGCTCGCGTCCGAGCTGGCGGAAGCCGGGGAGCGCAGGTACAGCTGGACCCCGTGGCGGTCGAAGGCCACCTCGAAGCCGAGTTGCTCGAGGTCACTTCGCAACTGGTCCGACCGGAAGCTGCCCCAGTTCCCGGTGATCGTCTCGTCGACGACCACCGCGTCGACTCCGTCGGCGAGCTGGCGAGCGTCGACGCCCGGGCCCTCCGCTCCGAGCAGCAGCCGGCGCCTCTCGGCGAGCTCGGCGAGAAGTGGTTCGGTTGCCCGCACCGCGGCATCGGGGCCTACGAGGGTTGCCGCGTCGAGGCGTGCCTGGTCGGCAAGCGTGCGCCCGCCCCACGTCCAGGGCTCCTCGTAGGGCGAGGCCGGTGAATCCCGCACGAAGAAGACCAGCGAGGCGACCACCAGAGCACCGAGGAGCCTCCGGTCGACGGTGATCCGCTCGATGTTGCGCCGACCGAGGCGAGCCAGGGCGAACGGAAGAGCGAGGAACACGAACACGATGGCCGGGACGAGGTTGGCTGCACCCTCGGGCCCGGTCACCGGAACATCCGCCACGAACAGCAGCGCGACCACGGGCACGATGGGAAGCAGGTATCGAGATGCCAATCCGGGGAGGAACGCAACGGGTGCGCCGAGAGCGACGAGAGTGAGGAAGTTCTCCCGGGCCACCAGGTCGGCCAACACGTCGAGTGGTTGGGTGAGCATCCCCCATGCCACCCCGAGGAACGACGTGCCGTAGGTCTCGAAGGCGCCGGCGTACGGAAAGCTGCCGTCGCCGACGGCCGGTTGCACGACCAGGAGCGAGACCAGGGCCCAGCCGAGTCCCAGGACGAAGAGGCGAGGCGCCTGCCGCGCCCGGGTGTCGACAGCGAGCACGACCGAGAGAGCAGCCACCGCCAGGCCCAGATCGGAGCGCAGTGACATCGCCGCGATCGCGAGCCCGGTCGCCCACCACCATCGACCCCGGAAGCCCGCGTAGGCGGTGGTGAGCAGCAGCGGCACGGCCAGGGCCTCGGGATGGAAGTCGGCCAGGTTCAGTTGATGCAGCGGTGGGTACAGGCCATAGGCCGTGATCGCAGCGGTGGCCGCACCCGCTCGCAGGCTGCACACTCGTCGGCACAGTCGCCAGATGGGGATGACCGCCGCCGCCAGTGCAGCGGCCTGGAGGACGAGCAGGAACGGCACCGTTCCCACCACCCGGGTGCCCTGGGCGATCACGGCGAAACCGAATGCGCCGCGAGGCTCGTAGAGGTGCTGATCGACCACGCTCGGGTGAGGGTCCTGCCAGTTGACGATGTGCCAGGCGCCCTGCACCCAACGGGACAGCTCGACCCCGTTGCCGAGACTGCGGGCCTGCGCCGACGACATGGCGAGCAGGACGAGGAACAGACCGAACGCGGCGGCGAGCGGCAGTACACGGTCCGCCCACTGGCCGTCGAGGCGGGCCTGCCAGCGCAGGAGCTGGTAGTCGACCCGGCGGCGCAGCCCTTTGGCGGCGATCACCCGAAACTGGGTCCCGAGTCGTCCGGATCGACGGGATCGACCAGGTGGGAGCCGTGGTTCCGGGCGTCGTTCACCTCGGTGCTGACGGGGTGGAAGGTGATCAGCTCGGGCGGCGCCGGGACGAGGAACTTCCCGAGAAGATCGGTGTCGTCGACCGATGGGTCGAGCCAGGTGTCCCAGGCACTCGGGGGCAAGATGATGGGCATCCGGTCGTGGATCTCCGACATCGTGTCGTTGGCCGAGCCGGTCAGGATCGTGCAGGAACGAAGCGGCTCGGCGTCGGACCCTGCGGCGGGGTCCCGCCACGTCTCCCACATGCCGGCGAACGCGAAGGGCTCCCCATCTGGCCGGTGGATGAACCAGGGCTGCTTGCGCTTCTGGCCGGGCGGCGCGGGCGTCCACTCGTAGAACCCGTCGGCAGGGACGATGCAGCGCTGGCGGCGGAACGGCTTCCGGAAGGCGTTCTTGTCGGCGACGGTCTCAGCCCGGGCGTTGATCATGCGATTGCCGATCGACGGGTCCTTCGCCCAGAACGGCACGAGACCCCACCGCGCGGTGTCGAGGCGACGGGCCTCGCCGTCCTCGAAGACCGTCCACACCTTCCGCGTCGGTGCCACGTTGTACTCGGGATCGAGGATCTGCTCGGCGGTGAGGACCGCGGAGAAGTAGTCAGCGATCTCCTCGGGTGACGAGGAGGACACGTACCGGCCGCACATGGCCCGCGACGCTACCGGCTGGGAGACGCGTTCGGGGTCACGCACCCCAGTGTCCCGCTCCCACCTTCCTACGGATGAGCCAGGTAGTCGGCGAGGACCTCTCGAACGCGAGAACCGGCTGCTTCACCGTGTTCATCGGCGATGTGTACCGCAGCCCGGGCGGCGACGGTCGGCACAGCGCCACGGGCACCGTCGACGAGGTGGGCGATCTCGATTGCTCCTTCGACCACGCCGATAGCCGCCGACACCAGGTCGGCTCCCGCGGCAGCGGCTTCGTGCATCGACTCGCGAACCAGGCGATCGATGACCAGATCGTCGGGTTCAGACTCCTGGCGGACCGTGGCGATGATCGCGCCTTTGGCAGCGTTGTGTACCGAACGTCCGGTGAGCGCTGCGAGCGTTCCGGGATCGGGTAGCGAGGGCGGACCGTCGGGGCGCCTCCGATAGCTGGCCACAGCGGTGAGGGCCGCAGTGACCACACCCACCCCCGCGGCGGCCAACTGTGGCCTCCGGCGCAGGAATCTGACGAAACCTCCGAGGCGATGTCCGGTTGTCTGGGGAACGCTCAGGCGAATCAGCATGAGACCTCGATCGGGTGAACCTCACAGGACCATAGCGAGGCCATAGGCGACGGCGGTCACGAAGGGGAGCACCATCGCCCAGCGGATGATCATCTCGGGATGGTGGGTCAGCGGCCCGATCGACACCGAGTCGGCATGGAACGAGGCCACGATCGCCCGGCGGGGCAAGCGCCAGGCGAGAACAGCGGCACCGACGAGTCCGAGGACCACGATCACCCCCGAACCAGTCACCTGGTCAACGCGGTCGAGTACCGGGGTTCCTCCGATGGAGAGCCCGACGTCGGTGAAGCTGAGGGCCGAGGGCAACCCCAGAACCATGATGGCGCCGACGGTGGCCCGGGCCGCCCCGACGCGTCCGATCCGCAGCTGGTCCCGCACCGTGGACATGATCACGATCGATGCACCCATGCACGACGTGAACGCGGCGACGAACAAGAGCACGAAGAACGCGACCGCCAGAACCGCACCACCCTGCATCTCGGCGAAGGCCTGGGGGAAAGCGGTGAACGACAACTCGCTTCCGGTGTCAGGAGCGATTCCAAAGGTGAAGACGATGGCGAAGACCATGAGCCCCGAGACAAAGGCGACACCTGCGTTGGTGGCCGCGATGACCGCGGTCGATCGCAACAGTTTCGTGCCGGCGGGCACGAAACTTCCGTAGGCGATCAGAATGCCCTGACCCATCCCGATCGAGTAGAACGCCTGACCAGCCGCAGCGCGCCAGGTGGTCGGATCTGCGAGCGCGGCACCGTCGATGCTCAGGTAGAACCGTCGAGCCTCTCCTGCGCCATCCAGGGTCATGGTGTAGGCCGCCAGCGCCACCACGATCACCAACAGGAGTGGCATCAGGACCAGGCTCGCTCGCTCCACCGCACTCACGTCGCGCAGCAGCAACAGGTACAGCCCTGCACCGGCGACGAGGAACAACCAGAGGGATGCGTGACCGGCAGTGAACTCGGCGAAGGTGACCAAGTCACCCCGAAAGGCATCGATCGCGTAGCCGAGCGTCCACCCGGTCACCACCAGGTAGTAGCTCATGATGGCGGTGGTCATGAGGATCACCGCCCAGCCGAGACCGACACCGAGGCGCCCCGCTGCCCGCTGGTACAAGCCGACAGGGGTGCGCCGCGCCAGGCTGCCCGCTCCACTCTCGAGCGCAGCAAGAGGGACCCCGATCACCGCAACACAGACGAGGTAGGCAAGGAGAAACGAACCTCCGCCGTGCTGTCCGGCCATGTAGGGGAAGCGCCAGATGCTGCCGAGGCCGACGACCCCGGCGACGGTGGCGAGCACATAGGCGCGCTCTGACCTCCACACCGGCCGCGGGTACACCGCCGCATCGGTGATCGCCGACAGGACGCTGCCGCCCCGGCGGCCCTCCTTCTCGCTCTCGGCCATGTTGGCCGACCCTAGCGAGGGGCCAGACGCGACGGTGCCGGCTCCCGGAGGAGCCGGCACCGTCGAATTGGTCGGGCTGGCGGGATTCGAACCCACGACCTTCGGTCCCCCAGACCGACGCGCTAACCAAGCTGCGCCACAGCCCGTGAGGCGATCACTCTAGCGGCTCCGGAACACCGCTCGATCACAGCTGCTCAGAACCAGGATCGGACCAGCCACACGATCCCCTCGATCAGCCGCCACCCCAGATAGATCACCACTCCGGCGATCATCAACCAGAAGTGCCAGGGGGCCTTGACCTCCTCGTCGGCGACGGTGCTCGTCGTCCCGGTGGCCGATGGCGAGATCGTCGACGGTGGTTGGATCTCGCGACCGCACGACGGGCAGGTCCCGTCAGAGCCCACGGTGTTCGGGTTCAAGAAGCGGTCGCACCGCTCGCACCACGGCATGGGGCCGGGTCAGGCTCGGCGAATGGCGAGGATCGCCACGTCGTCCTCGATGGGGCCGTCGGCAAAGTCCCGGGCCGCCTCGAGGAGGGTCTTGCACAGAACGTCGGGGGCAGCCCCGGGGTCTCGACGGATGATCGTCGCGACTCGATCCTCTCCGAAGAGCGTGTCCCCACTGCGGGCCTCGGCAAGGCCGTCGGTGTAGAGGACCGTCATGTCGCCGTCGGCGAGCGGAATCTCGCGCGAGAAATAGGTGCCGTTCGGGTCGAGCATCAGCAGCGGCCCGGTCGCCCTCAGGGGGCTGACCTCCCTCTCGTGCCAGAGCCACGCCGGGGGGTGCCCGGCCGAGGCGTACCGCAGCGTTCCGGCCTCGGTGTCGAACACGACGACGCACAGCGAGATGAACTCCTCACCCCGATCCATCGCCGACATCTGAAGGTTGAGCTCCTCCATCGCCTGGGCGGGATCCCGGTACTGGCGCAGGAAGGTACGCAGGAGGTACTTGGCCTGGAAGGCGGTGATGGACGGCTCGATGCCGTGACCGGTGACGTCGCCGATCACCGCCGCCACCCGGGTGCGGGCCACCCGGCACACGTCGTAGAAGTCGCCGGCCATGAGGCCGGTACCCGCCTGGTAGACCCGACCCACCTCGAAACCGGTCACGTCGGGGAGTTCCTCGGGAGCGAGCCGTGCCGCCCAACGACGCGGCGCCGAGTCCTCCTGGTCGAGGACCTCCTGGGCTCGCCGTTCGAGCTCGAGACGGTTCTGGGCGAGCTTGGCCTCGGGGATGAAGCGACGCCCGATCACCACGGTGGCCGCGACCGGGACGAGGAACACCAGAAAGACCGCTCCGGGAACGGTGTCGAACAACGAGCCGGCGGCGGCCGCCAGGGCGATCGACCCGTAGAGACCGGCGGTGTGGAGGTCCTTGCGGTAGTCCGAGCGCGCCAGCTCCCGGGCGTCGGGATCGACCGAGTTCCGGCGAACCCGCTGCAGGACCCGGGACCGGTGGGACGCGGAGCGACCCCAGATCACCGCCGCCGTGAATGCAGCGATCGCGACGACCGCCAGAAGGACATCCTCCATGAGAGCTCCGATCTTACAGGTCGAGGCTCAGGACGAGCGCCGCCGCACCCTCAACTTGATCGGGGTGGCCCCGAGCTCGAGGTCCTCCCGCAGCTTCCTCTCCAGGTAGCGCAGGTAGGTCTGAGGCAGCTCACGGTTGGTGAACAGCGTGAAGGTGGGCGGGTCGGCCGCCCCCTGGGTCGCGTAGAGCACCCGCGCTCCGGCCGGGGCGGGCTGGGCCTGCTGAGCCGCCCGCAGGACCTGGTTGACCCGACGGGTGGGAACTCGGGTGTGGTACTCGTCGATAGCCTTGGCGAGGGTGGGAAGGAGCTGGTGGACACCCTTGCCGGTGAGCGCGCTGATCTTGAGGATCGGCGACGCGCCGAGGAAGTGCAGCCGTTGGCCGACCTGGTAGTCGATGTCGGTGCGCTGCTCGGCGTCGAGGGTCTCCCACTTGTTGATGAGGACCACGATCGGACAGCCCGCCGCGTCGATCCGCTCGGCCAGCCGCTGGTCCTGGTGGGTGATTCCCTCGTTGGCATCGATGACGAGCAGGGCCACGTCGGAGGCATCGACCGCCTTGAGGGCCCGGACCAGCGAGTAGTACTCGGTGCCCTCGTCGATGCGACTGCGGCGCCGCATCCCTGCGGTGTCGACGAAGCGGATCGGTCCGTCGGGGGTCTCGACCACCGTGTCGATGGCGTCGCGGGTCGTGCCCGGCATGTCGTGAACCACCGACCGATCGTCGCCGATCAGCCGGTTGAACAGGGTGGACTTCCCCACGTTGGGGCGGCCGACGATCGACACCGAGAAGACCCGTTCGGCATCGGGTTCGGCGGGGTTCGGCAGCTCGGCCGGGGGTTCGGGGGCCTCGGGGAACACCGCGATCACCGCGTCGAGCAGATCGCCGGTTCCCCGACCGTGCAGAGCGCTGACCGGCCACGGCTCTCCGAGCCCGAGGGTCATCAGCTCCCAGATCAGGGCCTCGCGGTTGACGTCGTCGATCTTGTTGGCCGCGACGAAGACCGGCACCGAAGACCGCTGGAGGAGCTCGGCGACTCGACCGTCCTCTTCGGTGACGCCGATGGTGGCGTCGACGACGAACAGCACCGCGTCGGCCTCGGCGATCGCCCGCTCGCTCTGCCGTGAGACCTTGTCGTCGAGCGACGATCCCGACGGGAGCCACCCGCCGGTGTCGATGAGGAGGAACGGCCGGGTCCGCCACTCGGCCTCGACCTCCTTGCGGTCGCGGGTGACGCCGGGCTTCTCCTCGACGATGGCCTCACGGCGACCGAGAATGCGGTTCATCAGGGTGGACTTGCCCACGTTGGGCCGTCCGACGATCACCACGACGGGAAGGTCGTCGCTCATGACCCCACCCCCGCAGCGGCGCGGACCGGAGATCGGAGGCCGAGTGCCTCGCGCAACGCGACTCCGTCGGTCGGGACGACCTCGACCGGTCGAGGGAGATCGTCGACGGCGACACCGTCGAGGAACCGACCCTGGGAAAGACACACGTCGGGCAGCAAGTACCGGTGGCCCATCGGCTGGTCGGCGAGGGCCCGGGCGACGTCCTCACCCACCATGAGGCCGGTGACGCCGATGTTGCCCCCGAAGTAGTGGTTGGCCACCTCGACGATGCGCACGTCGTCTCGCCCGACGGTGCCGAGCAGCGGACCGAGCACCTTGGCCCCGAAAGGCCCGGTGAGCACCGCAACCGGGGCATCACGACGGGCGCTCAGGCGAACCGCGGTGCCTTCGCCGGCTGTGGTCTCGCCCTCCCCCGCGGCGATCGTCGCACCACAGGGTGCGCTGGCCGAGGTTCGGGGCGCCCGGTAGCCCTCTGCGGGGGCGCCGTCGACCCATGCGAAGAAGCCGCTCTGGGGCCCGGTCGGTTCGTCGACCGCGCCGGTGAGCTCCTGTTCGAAGGTGCGGGCCATGCCGATGCCGTCCTCGTGCATGGGGAATCCCTCGTAGGTCTCGGCGGATGGGAAGTCGCGGTCGGCGAGCAGGTAGTACTCGTCGGCGGCGAACACGACACGGTGTCCGAGGACCCTGGCGAACACCTCCTGCCACGACTCGACGATGTCGACGACCGCCGCCGCCTCATCGCGAGTGTGGGGCCGCATGCGAGGCTCGGTGTTGAATCGGCTGACACCGAGTGGAACCACACACAGGCTCGCCAGCTCCGGAAAGCGGTCGAGGACCCCGGCGAGGGTGTCATCGAGGACTGCTCCATCGTTGAGCCCCGGACACACGACGACCTGGCCGTGCACCGCGACGCCGTGATCGAGCAGCGCCCGCAACCAGCGCAGGCTGGTGGCTCCCCGACGGTTGCGCAGCATCTCGACCCGCACCTCGGGATCGGTGGCATGGATGCTCACGTGCAGTGGGGACAGCCCCTCGGTGACCACTCGCTCGAGGTCGGATTCGGTGAAGCGGGTGAGGGTCGTGAAGTTCCCGTACAGGAACGACAGCCGATAGTCGTCGTCCTTCAGATAGAGGCTCTTCCGCATCCCCGGCGGCAGCTGATAGATGAAGCAGAACTCGCAGTGGTTGTCGCAGGTCCGGACCTGGTCGAACAAGGCCGAGTGGACCTCCGCGCCGAGCGCGGCACCCTCGGACTTGGGCACCAGCACGTCGAGGACGAGGCCACCCCGGTCGACCTCGACGACGGGGTCGGCCCGGTCGACGAGGAGTCGGTAGGCGATGACGTCTCGAGGCGACTCTCCGTCGATCGCGACGATGTCGTCTCCGACCGCGAGGCCAGCGACCGCGGCGGGAGAATCGGGTTCGAGCGCGACGATGCGGGGGCGGGTCACCTGGTAAGGATAGGGCCACCAGCGCCGGGTCGATACCCTCGGGGTCGTGGACGTCGATCGAGTGCTACTCGCCGCCCCCCGGGGCTTCTGTGCCGGTGTGGAGATGGCCATCAAGGCATTGGCCTGGATGGTGCGGGCCTTCGAGGCCCCCGTGTACTGCTACCACGAGATCGTCCACAACCAGCGGGTGGTCGAGCGGTTCGAGGATCTGGGCGTGATCTTCGTCGATGACATCTCCGAGGTCCCCGCCGGTCGGCCGATCATGTTGTCCGCCCACGGGTCCGCACCGGAGGTCGTCGACGCGGCCCGGGCCAGCGGCGGCTACGTCGTCGACGCCGTGTGTCCACTGGTCACCAAGGTGCACCACGAGGTGAAGGTCCGCTCCGGAAAGGGCTACCAGATCGTCTACGTCGGCCACGAGGGGCACGAGGAGGCGGTCGGCACGATGGCGGTGGCCCCCGACTCGATCCACCGCGTGGAGACCGTCGAGGAGGTCGCCGAACTGCCCGCGTTCGAACAACCGGTGGCTCTGCTCGCCCAGACCACCCTGAGCCACCGCGACTGGGCCGGGGTGATGGAGTCCACTCGCGAGCGCTTCCCCGACGTGTGGCTCCCGGGACGGTCCGACCTGTGCTTCGCCACGACCAACCGCCAGTCGGCGCTCATGCAGATCGCCTCGGACTGTGACGCGGTGGTGGTCATCGGGTCGGCGAACTCCTCCAACACCCGAGCCCTCGAGAAGCTGGCCGCCGAGCAGGGGTGCCCGCGGGTGTATCGGGTCAACGACGCCGCCGAGCTGCCCGACGACCTCTCCGGCACCGTCGGGGTGACCGCCGGTGCCTCGGCCCCCGAGGAACTGGTCGACGCGGTGATCGCCCGCTTGTCACCGCGCGACGGAGTCGAGGAAGTGCGCATCACCGAGGAACAGGAGTACTTCCCCCCGCCCCGCTCCCTGCGCGACCTGCTCACCGCGGTCGAGGTGACCGCCACGCTGGCCGTCGGTGGGTCACCGGGAGCCGACCGGCCCGGTCTCAACGACCGGGCCATCTCGGCGAGCGAGGTTCTCGCCCGGCTCTGAACCGGCGCGAAACACGTCATCTGGTCCGACGCGGCGAGCGGGTGACACACTTCGGCGCATGTTGCGCGCCGACCTCGACACCGTCCGGATCACCCTGCACATCCTGGCCGCCACGGTCTGGGTCGGAGGTCAGATCACCCTCGCCGGACTCGTCCCCGCTCTGCGGTCGATCGGGCCCGACACCCCGAGGATCGTCGCCCGCCGCTTCAACGTGATCGCCTGGTCCGGGTTCGCGGTGCTGTTCGTCACCGGAATCTGGTCGGTGTTCGAGGCCGACATGGCCGACCGACCCACGGAGTACCACATCACCCTGGGCGTGAAGCTGCTGGTCGTCGGCCTCTCGGCCGCGGGGGCGGCCGTCCACGCCTTTGGCCGCTCGAAGGCGGCGCTCGCCGCCGGCGGAGCGGGCGGGCTCCTCGCCGGCCTCGCCGCAGTGTTCATCGGCGTGATGCTGCGGGGCTGAGTCCCGGCGGGCAACCGATCGCCCCGTCGGCCAGACTGGATACATGGCCGACACCTCCACCACCACCTTCACCCGGATGGACGAGTCCACCGCCGAGCAGTGGTCGCGCATCGGCGCGGCGACCAACGCCAACCAGGGTCGCGTCGCCGACGCGATCCTCGGGCTGTTGGGCGCGCTCGGCGACATCACCGACGAGTTCGCCACCGACCAGCTGACGCACTGTCTCCAGACTGCCACCCGAGCGGAACGAGCTGGCGCCGACGACGAGGTGGTGTTCGCCTCGCTGTGTCACGACATCGGCAAGGCCATCAGCGTTCCCAACCACCCGGCCATCGCCGCCGAGATCATCAAGCCCTACGTGCGCGACGACGTGTATCACATGATCCGTACCCATCAGGACTTCCAGGGCCGGCACTACTACCACCACTTCGGTGGTGACCCGACCCTGCGGGAGCAGTACCGATCCGAGCCGTGGTTCGACCTCACCGAGCGCTTCGCCGACGAGTGGGACCAGACTTCGTTCGATCCCGACTACGACACGCTGCCTCTCGAGCACTTCGAGCCCCTCGTCCGGCGTCTCACCGAGCGGGTCGCCCGCCGCGACATCGCCAAGGCCGATCACGACTGACCGACGGCGTTTCGGAACGGCTCCTCCTCGGGTAGTAACTCGGACTCATGAGCGAGGACCAGCCCGAGGGTGTCGAACATCACGCACGAAAGGCGTCCCGCCATGCGGCGACCGCCGAGCGTCACGCCGATGCTGTCGCTGGAGAGCTGACCGAGGCGTCGGTGGAGGCCCCCCTCATGGAGGCCCGACCCACCATCGGGCTCTCCGACCACCGCCTGGCCCGGGCCGGGGTGTTCGCCTGGGCGACCATCGGGCTCGTACTCCTCCTGCTCGCCGCCATCACCGTGCTGGACCGGTTCATGCTGGTGTGGGTGCCGCTCGTCATCGCCCTGCTCCCCGCGGCGTTGCTCTCGCCGGTGTCCGAACGCATGAAGGCACGTGGCCTTCCGCCCGCCCTCGTCGCTGCCGTCGTGGTCCTGGCCTTCCTGTTCGGGTTCATCGGGCTCCTCATCGCCCTGGGGTGGCTCATCGCCAACGAGCTCACCGACATCGTCGACACCCTGCAGGAGGCCTACACCGACATCTCGGAGTGGATCGACGACACCTGGGGGATCAGTCTCCCCGAGGTCGACGAGTTGCTGGACGACATCCAGGAGTGGGCCATGGACCTCGACATCGGGGACTCCGCCCAGCAAGCCGCGTCGATGACCGTCGAAGTGATCAGCGGCCTGCTCCTGGGACTCGTCGCTCTCTTCTTCTACCTGAAGGACGGCGACCGCATCGCCCAGTTCGTTCTGGACATCACCCCCCACCGGATCCGCGACGACATGGCCGAGGTCGGGCGTCGGCTGTGGTCGACCATCGGCGGCTACTTCCGGGGCCAGATCGTCGTCGCCGCGGTCGATGCCGTGGCCATCGGCATCGGGCTCGTCATCCTCGGCGTACCCCTCGCCGCCCCGCTCGCCCTCCTCGTCTTCTTCGGTGGACTGTTCCCGATCGTGGGCGCCTTCACCGCCGGCGCCGTGGCGGTGCTGATCGCACTGGCCGATGGTGGCCTGGTCATCGCTCTGGCGGTCCTGGTGCTCAACATCGTGGTTCAACAGGCCGAGGGAAACCTGCTCGAGCCGCTCATCGTCGGTCGGGCCACCCAATTGCACCCACTCGCGATCCTCGCCGCCCTCACCGCCGGCGCGGTCAGCCTCGGCATCCTCGGTGCTCTCTTGGCCGTCCCCGCACTCGCGTGCGTGGTGCGCGTGACGGGCTACGTGCTCGAGAAGGACATCGAGCGCAACATCAGCCCCGACCCGTCCGACGAGTTGAAGAACGGCGACGACGACCCCGATCCGGACTCGGACTCGGACTCGAACGGCGACGATGAAGACGAGGACGCCACCGCCACCGGGCGGGACTAGGTTGCGCCGTCCTGGTCGATCTCGGGAGTGCGGTTCATGGCCGACACCACCGCCCTCAGGGAGGCGTTGAGGATGCTGTCGTCCATCCCCACCCCCCAGCACAGCGTTCCGTCGGGACGACGGGTCTCGACGTAGGCGGCTGCCTCGGCATCCGATCCCCGACCGATGGCATGCTCGGAGTAGTCGGTGATGTCGATGCCGGCGATCTCGCCGAGGTCTCCGAGCTCGTCACGGATGCCCGCGACGAAGGCGGCGAGGGGACCGTTGCCGGTTCCGACGACGGTGCGAGGCTGCCCGTCGACCAGCAGCTGTGCGGAGGTGGTGGTCACCCCCTCGACCGTTGCGATCTCCGCCGAACGCATCTCGATCCGGGGCTCGGCCGGGAAGTAGGTGTCCTGGAAGTGAGTCCAGATGTCACCGGGACTCACCTCGGTTCCGGTGTCCTCGGTGACCTTCTGGATGGTGCGCGAGAACTCGATCTGGAGACGCCGAGGAAGGGCGAGGCCGAACTCCTCCTCCATGAGATAGGCGACACCACCCTTGCCGGATTGGCTGTTGACGCGGATCACCGCTTCGTAGGTCCGGCCTACGTGAGCGGGGTCGATCGGCAGGTACGGGACCTCCCACACCGGGTACTCGCCATCGAGCTCGGTGGACCTCAAGGCAGCGAAGCCCTTCTTGATGGCGTCCTGGTGGGAGCCGGAGAACGACGTGTAGACGAGGTCGCCGACGTAGGGGTGGCGCAGGTGGACCGGGAGGCGGTTGCAGTACTCGGCCACCCTCCTCAGCTTGTCGATGTCGCTGATGTCGAGCTCGGGGTCGACCCCTTGGGCCATCAGGTTGAGTGCCAGGTTGATCAGGTCGACGTTGCCGGTGCGCTCACCATTGCCGAACAGGGTTCCCTCCACCCGATCGGCCCCGGCCATCACTCCGAGCTCGGCGGCGGCCACCGCCGTGCCCCGATCGTTGTGGGGGTGCAGGCTGAGCACCACCGAATCGCGCCCGGGGATAGTGCGGTGGAAGTGCTCGATGACGTCGGCATAGACGTTGGGCGTGTACATCTCGACGGTGGCCGGCAGGTTCAGGATGATGGGTCGATCC
>SKKL01000146.1 GCA_007121465.1 Acidimicrobiales bacterium
GTCGTGAGAACCGGCCCTCCGATAGCGATCCCGGCCAGATTCGCCCCGAACCCGACCCATCACGAGAGGGGGCAGCGTGTTCCTCGGAACCTTCGAGCACTCCCTCGACGACAAGGGACGGGTCGTGCTGCCCTCGGCGTTCCGAAGCGCACTCTCCGAGGGTGGGGTCCTGGCCAAGCTCGACGACTGCATCGGACTGTGGACACCAGAGGAGTTCCAGAACGTGGCAACGCTGCTCCAGGACAAGGTGAGGGAAGGACAGGTGAGCCAGGACGCCCTGCGTGTCTTCGCTGCCGATGCCGCCACCGTCACCCCGGACTCCCAGGGCCGCATCTCCATCCCCGCCCGCCTCCGAGACCACAGCGGGCTCGAACGAGAGCTCGTCATCAACGGCCGCATCGACCGCGTCGAGATCTGGAGCACCGACCGCTGGTCGGGGGTCAGCACCAACGCCGACTCGAAGCTGGCCAGCGCCGTCTCGGTGATCGGCCTCTGAGCATCACCCGACCCACCCACCACACCACCCACGGCTCGACAGCCGCTCATGTGCAACCTCCCGACCGGCGAGATGGAAGGCCCCTACTCCGCCCGCTTCCCATTCAGTCCGATCGGGGAGACATCCCGACGGACGTTCGGCGGTCGGGAGGTTGCAGATGAGCGACACGAGTCCGAGGACGACGATGGACCAGCACACCCCACAACCAGGCGACGAGGAGTTCGCGGCCAACCGGTTCTCGCACCGGCCGGTGATGGTCGACGAGATCGTCGCGCTCGTGGAGCCGGTCCCTGCTGGTCTGGTCGTCGACGCCACCCTCGGCGGCGGTGGTCACGCCTGGGCGCTGCTCGACTCTCGCCCCGACCTGGTTCTGCTCGGGCTCGACCAGGACGCCGACGCCATCGAGGCCGCCGGTCATCACCTCGCGTCCTTCGGTGACCGTGTCACGATCCGGCGAGCCCGCTTCGACGAGCTCACCACGGTCCTCGCCGACCTCGATCCCCCGCCGGTCGTCGCCGTCCTGTTCGATCTCGGAGTCAGTTCCCACCAGCTCGACGAGGGCGATCGGGGCTTCAGCCACCGTTTCGATGCACCGCTCGACATGCGGATGGACCGCCGACAGGACCTCACCGCCGCCCGGGTGGTCAACGAGTACCCCGAACGCCAGTTGGCTCGGATCCTGACCGAGTACGGCGACGAGCGCCACGCCCGGTCCATCGCCCGGGCCATCGTGGCCGCCCGACCTCTGCACACCACCGGTGAGCTCGCCGAGGTCGCCCGCGGGGCCATTCCGGCTCCCGCCCGCCGCCGAGGACGTCATCCCGCCACCCGCACCTTCCAGGCCGTCCGCATCGAGGTCAACGCGGAGCTCGAGGTGCTCCCGACCGCGATCGACCAGGCGGTCGACGCCCTGGCGCCTGGCGGCCGGTGCGCCGTGTTGACCTACCACTCCGGCGAGGACCGCATCGTGAAGCAGCGCTTCCTCCACGCCGAGTCCGGGGGATGCACCTGCCCGGACCACCTGCCGTGTGTGTGTGGAGCCACGCCTCGTGTGCGCCTGCTGCGCCGGGGTGGTTGGACACCCTCGGATGAGGAGAAGGCCGACAACCGACGGGCCGAGAGTGCCCGGCTCCGGGCAGTCGAGAAGTTGGAGGTGGCGGCATGAGCCCGCTCACCGCCCTCGCGCCGGCGCGGCGGACGGCGCCCCGTCCCCGTACCGAACCCCGCCCGGAGACGCGTCCACCGCTGCGGCTGGTCGAACCGCCCGAGCGGCGCTCCCGGCTGCGGTTCGGTGTCGTCGGAACCGTTCTCGCCCTGACCATGGCGATCGGCATCTTCGCCCTGGCGGCCGCGCACACACTCGTCGTGCAGGCCCAGTTCGAGCTCGACCGCGTCGATCAACGAGTCGCCGAGCGTCAAGGTGATCTGGAGGCCCTGCGCCTGGAGGTCGCCCGCCTCGAGTCACCCGCCGCCATCACCGCCGCGGCCGGCGAGCTCGGTCTGGTCACCCCGCCGGACCGGGTCCACCTCGAACCGGTCCTGTCCTCTCCCGTCGCCGCCGACACCGACGCCGCCAACGCGTCATCCGATGAGCATGCCGCCAGCGCGGGGAGCAGGCCGGGGTCGACCGCGCGATGAGCCCCGCCCCCCGAAGTGGCCTGGCCCGGTCGCGACGGCGGCGCTTGTGGGGACTACTCCTCGCTCTCTGTCTGCTCTTCGTGGGGGTGGTCGCCCGCGTCGCCGACCTCCAGATGGTCACCCAGGAGCGCTACATCGCCTATGGCCAGGCCCAGCGGGTCCGGTCCGAGGTCCTGCCCGCCAGTCGAGGATCGGTCCTCGACCGGTACGGGACGGAGCTGGTCCTGTCAGTGCCGGCCACCACGGTGTGGGCCGACCCCCAACGGGTCACCGACCCCGCCACCGCTGCCTCGGCTCTCGCCCCGCTGCTCGACGTCGACGAACCCTGGCTCCGGGACCGCTTCAGTCGAACCACCCGATTCGAGTACCTGGGCCGCCAGATCGACGAGGACACCGCCACTCAGATCGCCACGCTCGGCCTCGACGGGGTTCACCTCCGGGCCGAACCGACCCGCGTCCACCCTTCGGGTGGGTTGGCCCGAACGGTCCTCGGCAGTGCCGACATCGACGGCCACGGCGTCTCGGGGATCGAGCTTCAGTTCGACGAACTCCTCACCGGCACTCCGGGTCAGGTGATGTTCGAGCGCAGCCTCAACGGTGGGGTGGCGATCCCCGTCGGTGAGCATCAGGTCGAGCCACCCGAGCGTGGCCACGACGTGCTTCTCACCGTGGACGCATCACTCCAGCACCTGGCCGAGGAGGTCCTCGCGGAATGGGTCGACGAAGTCGGGGCCGAGGGAGCCTCGATGATCGTCAGCGTCCCCGGGACCGGCGAGGTACTCGCCATGGTCAACCTGGACACCGACTCCGCGACGGGAGAGGTGGGGCCGGCCGGCTACAACCAGGGCGTCGTCGACACCTTCGCTCCCGGGTCGGTGCTCAAGCTGGTCACCGTCGCGGCCTCCTTGGAAGAGGGGTACAGCTCGCCGCTGCGCCAGGTGCAGGTGCCGGACCAGATCGAAGTGGCGGGGAGCCTCTTCAACGACCACACCCCCCACCCGACCGAGGACTGGTCGGTGTCGCGCATCCTGGTCGACTCCTCCAACGTCGGCACGATCAAGCTCGGCCAGGAGCTCGGCCCCGAGACGCTCCATCACTATCTCGAGTCGTTCGGATTCGGTGGTCCCACCGGCCTCGGCTTCCCCGGCGAGAGCTCCGGCCTTCTCCGACCGGTCGACGACTGGCACGGATCCGACATCGGCGGTGTGGTCATCGGGACCGGCGTGTCGGTCACCGCGGCCCAGGTCCTCGCCGCCTACAACGTGGTCGCCAACGACGGCGTCTATGTCCCGCTCCGCCTGGTGGATGCTCACGTCGATGGTGCCGGGGTGCGGCACCAGGTTCCTCATGTCGAACCTCGCCGCGTCGTGTCGGAACGCACCAGTGGCCAGCTGTCGGCCATGTTGAGCGAAGTCGTCTCCGACGGCACCGGCGGTCGCGCCTCGGTCCCCGGCTACGACGTCGCCGGCAAGACGGGAACGGCCTGGAAACGACTGGAGGACGGCTCGTTCGGCGAGGAAGGCAATCGCCAGTACATGGCGACCTTCGTCGGGTTCGCTCCCGCCGCCGACCCGCGGGTCTCGGTCATCGTCGTGGTCGATCAACCCCGCCTGAACTACTCCGGCGGCGCCGCTGCCGCACCCGCCTTCTCCCGGGTGACCGAGCACGCATTGCGACTCCTCGACGTGCCGCCCCACCGTGGCACCGACGACGACGACGGTGAACCTATCCTGGTGTCGGTCTCGAACCCGCCGGCGGAGCACACTCGAGTCCGAGCGCCCGTGGTCATCGATCCTGACGCGGGCGACACCGCCCTCGCAGGAGAACCACGTGATCGCTGAGCCCCGTGTCACCGAGCCGGTGGCCCTGGCCGACCTCGCCCTGATCCTCGATGCCGACCTCGTCGGTCCCGACCGCCCGCGGGCGCCTGGCGAGGTGACGGTCACCGACGTCGACCACGACTCGCGTCGGGCCGGACCGGGGACGCTGTTCGCGTGCATCCGTGGCGCGACCGTCGACGGGCACGACCACGCCGCCGACGCCGTCGCCGCCGGGGCCGATGCTCTCCTCGTCGACCATCGCCTCGATCTCCCCGTGCCTCAGCTCGTCGTGGCCGACACGCGGCCCGCGATGGCCCATGCCGCCGCTCGCGTGCACGGTGACCCGGCTACTGCCCTCACCGTGATCGGGGTCACCGGGACCAATGGCAAGACCACGGTGGTGAGTCTGCTCGCGGCGATCCTCGATGCCGACGGCCGTCGCTCGGACACGATCGGAACCCTCACCGGCGGTCACAGCACCGTCACCACCCCCGAGTCGACCGAGCTGCAGCGTCGCCTGGCGCGCATGCGCTCCGAGGGGATCGACGCGGTGGCGATGGAGATCTCCTCGCACGCCCTCGCCCTCCACCGCGTCGACGGGATGCTCGTCGACGTGGCGGTGTTCACCAATCTGAGCCGTGACCATCTCGACTTCCACGGGACCATGGACGCCTACTTCGCGGCCAAGGCCCGCTTGTTCACCCCGGAGCGGACTCGGCGGGCGGTGGTCAACCGTGACGACCCCTACGGTCGGATCCTCGCCGATGCCGCCACCGTCCCTACCGTCAGCTACGGACTCGACGACGCCGCCGACCTCGTTCTCGACTCGGCGGGAAGCCACTTCGTCTGGCAGGGGCAGCGCGTCACGCTTCCGCTGATCGGTCGGGTCAACGTCCAGAACGCGCTCGCGGCGGCGACCGCCGCCGCCGAGGCCGGGATTCCCGTTGCCTCGATCGCTCGGGGTCTCGCCGCCGCACGGCCGGTGCCCGGGCGGTTCGAGCCGGTCGCCATCGACGCCCCCTTCTCCGTCCTCGTCGACTACGCCCACACCCCCGACGCCTTGGCCCACCTGCTCGAGGCGGCGCGGGAGGTGGTCCACGGAGGTCGGGTCGTCCTCGTCGTGGGCTGCGGTGGGGACAAGGACCGGACCAAGAGAGCCCCGATGGGAGAGGTCGCCGCTCGCTTGGCCGACCAGGTCGTCCTCACCAGTGACAACCCGCGCAGCGAGGATCCCGACGCCATCATCGGCGAGATGCTCGTGGGCACCGGGACCCCATCGCACGTATCGGTTCAGGCCGACCGTCGCCTCGCCATCGCCGGGGCGCTCGGCTACGCGTCGGAGGGCGACCTCGTCGTCGTCGCCGGGAGGGGGCACGAGACCGAGCAGACACTCGCGGACCGAGCGGTGCCCTTCGACGACCGGGTCGTGGTCGCCGAGGAGTGGGAGCGTCTGGGCGGGGGAGGGTCGCAGTGATCCAGCTCCTCATCGCGGTGGCCGTCGCCGTCGGCGTGTCGGTGACCGCCACCCGCTACCTCATCGGATGGCTCACCAGCCACCGGATCGGCCAGCCCATCCACGACGACGTTCCCGAGGGCCACACCACCAAGGCGGGTACCCCCACCATGGGCGGTGTCGCCATCGTGGCGGGGCTTCTCGCCGGCTACGTGGTGACCAACGTGTTGCGCGGTGTCTACACCCGTACCGGGATCATCGTCGTGCTCACCATCGCCGCTGCCGGACTCGTCGGGCTCGTCGACGACTGGATCAAGGTGTCCCGCGAGCGCAACCTCGGACTCACCAAGCGGGCGAAGATGGCGGGCCTGCTCATCATCTCGGGCGGCTTCATCGCCTCGATGCTCGCCTTCACCGGGGTGAACACCGGACTGTCGTTCGTGCGCGCCGGCGACACCGGAATCGAGCTCGGTTCGTGGGGATGGGCGGTCCTCGCCCTGCTGATGCTGCTCGGGAGCACCAACGCAGTGAACTTCACCGACGGCCTCGACGGGCTGGTCGGCGGTTCGGCCACCCTCGGGTTCGCCGCACTCACGGTCATCGGGTTCTGGGCGTTCCGAAATCCCGGTTTCTACGAGATCCCCCACGCCCTCGACCTCGCGATCATCGCGGCGGCGATGCTCGGAGCGTGCCTGGGGTTCCTGTGGTGGAACGCATCTCCGGCGCAGATCTTCATGGGTGACACCGGATCCCTCGCCGTCGGCGCGGCCTTCGCCACCCTGGCCCTCGCCACCAACACCCACCTCCTCCTCGTGTTCATCGGGGGCTTGTACGTGGCCGAGGCTCTGTCGGTGATCATCCAGATCGTGAGCTTCCGCCTGACCGGCAAACGGGTCTTCCGGATGGCGCCTATCCACCACCACTTCGAGTTGCTCGGGTGGCCCGAGACGACGGTCATCATCCGGTTCTGGATCCTCGCTGGTGTGGCGACGGCCATCGGGCTCGGTCTGTTCTACGCCGACTTCATCACCAACACCGACGTGCTCACCCGGGTGGTCCTCGAGTGAACGGACCCGACACGCGTGACGGGCAACTCGCCGGACCGATCCTGGTGGCCGGCCTCGGCCTCACCGGCCGAGCGGTCGTCGACGCCCTCGTGGCACGCGGGCGACGAGATCTCGTCCTGCTCGACGATCGTCCCGGCCGCGAGGCGGTCGAGCTCGCCGAGTCTCTCGGGTTGGATCTCGTCGTCGCTCCCGACGCCGGCGCCGTCTCAGAGATCGTCGGTTCCTGCGGGCTGGTCCTACCCACCCCGGGCCTGGCGGACCACCACCCGGTGATGGTCGAGGCCCGACAGCAGGGAATCCCCATCGCCTCGGAGCTCGATCTCGCCGCCGGGTGGGACTCGCGTCGGGTCGTGGCGGTCACCGGCACCGACGGCAAGACGACGGTCACCACCCTCGTCGCCCTCATGCTCGATGCCTCCGGTGTCGTCGCCGCGCTCGCCGGCAACAACGACACCCCGCTCGTCACCGCCATCGCCGACCCGGAGCCGGAGATCTTCGTCGTCGAGGCCTCGTCGTTCCGACTCGGCCACAGCCACCGCTTCGCCCCCTCGGTCGCGACGTGGCTCAACTTCGCTCCCGACCATCTCGACGTCCACGCCGATCTCCCCGCGTACGAGGAGGCGAAGGCCTCGATGTTCGACCGCCAGGGCCCCGACGACGTCGCCATCCTCAACGCCGACGATCCCGTGGTGTCCCGCCACCGGAGCCGGGGTGCCGCCCGAACGGTCACCTTCTCCGCCGACACCGGCGACTTCCGGGTCACCGACGGTGTCCTCGTCGCCGACACCGGCGAGTCGATCATCGCCGTGGACCGTCTGGCCCGTCGCGCCCCTCACGACCTGGCCAACGCGCTCGCGGCGGCGGCGACCGCTCTCGCTGCAGGGGCCACCATCGAGTCGGTGGCGACGGTGCTCGCGACCTTCGACGGCCTTCCCCACCGCACCCAGGTCGTCGCCCGGCACGACGGTGTGACCTGGGTGAACGACTCCAAGGCCACCGTCCCCCACGCCGTCATCGCCGCAGTCGGCGGCCACGATCACGTCGTGCTCATCGCGGGGGGACGGAACAAGGGACTCGACCTCGATGTGCTCGGAGAGGTCGTCCCGCGCCTGCGCGCCGCGGTCCTCGTCGGCGAGGCGGCGAGCGATCTCCAGGCGGTGTTCGAACCACGTGGCGTGACGTGCGCGACCGCCGGTTCGATGGACGAGGCGGTGGCTCTCGCTGCCGGCCTGGCGCGCCCTGGTGACACGGTCCTCCTCTCACCGGCCTGCACGTCCCATGATTGGTATCCGAGCTACGCCCACCGGGGCGACGACTTCGCTCGAGCCGTGCGGGCTGTCACGGGGGGAACGACCACACCATGATCACCCACGACACGTCTCCCTCCGGTCCGAACTCGGGGCCTTCGGTCGGGTTCCGCCGGGCGCTGTTCGGTCGCCCGTCCGGGCGACGGACCGGGCTGTTCGTCGGGCTCCTCGTCATCGTCGTCGCTCTCTCCCTGCTCGGCCTGGTCATGGTGATGTCGGCCTCGTCGGTCGTCGGGCTCCACCAGTTCGGCTCGACCTGGTACTTCGTCAAGCGGCAGGCCATCTGGCTCGGAGCAGGAGCGGTCGTCCTCGTCTTCAC
>SKKL01000075.1 GCA_007121465.1 Acidimicrobiales bacterium
CAGGGCGGCGAACCACGCCACTTGGAGGGCGAGGACGCCGAGCACGCCGATACCGGAGTGAAGACCGAGGAAAACCTCGGCGGGGTACTGGATCATGGAGGCGAACGGGGTGGCCCGGGCGATCGGCTCGAGCCAGCCGGGGAACAGGGCGAGGGGAACGAGCAACCCGCCGAAGAAGGTGAGGGTCAGGGTGACGAGCTGGTCGAGGCCCTGGTTCTGGACCAACCAGAAGGCGGTGAGGTTGACGAGGAACCGCAGGGCGAAGCCGATCAGACTGGCCAGCACGAAAGCGACCGCCACGGCGAGCCACATCGGTGGTGAGTCGGGGAATCGAAGGTCGAACACCAGCGCACCGAGCACGATGGGCGGCACACCGCGGGCGAGCAGCAGGAACCCGGCTCGCCCGCACCACGACGCGAGCCACCAGGTCTGCAGGTCGACCGGCCGGTAGAGGTCGACCACCACGTCGCCCGAACGGACCCGCTCGGCCAGCTCTGGCTCACCGAAGGCGCCGGTGCCGGCGAGCAACGCCTGGGTGACGAAGGCGAAGGTGACGAGGGTCTGCTCGTCCCACTCCCCCACCACACCCCCGGCCGCGACCACCGCGATGAGTACGTAAGCGCGGAGGTACCCGAACACCGTGTTGGTGAACACCCCCGCGACCGTCGCCGCCCGGTAGGTCGACCACCTCCGGAAGCTCCGACGCGCCACCTCGACGTGGACGCGCACCCCGACTCCTCCCTGCTCCTCGTCCTGCCGACCCCCTCGCCGGGCAGGGTCGACGACGCTAGCAGCGAGAGGTCACATGCGGCCGAGGAGTTCGATCTTCTTGCGCTCGAACTCCTCTTCGGAGATGACGCCACGCTTGCGCAGCGCGTCGAGCTGGTCGATCTGTTCGGGGATCGACGCCGCCGGGTTCACCTGCTGCTCGCCGGCGTGGCCCGCCGCCGACTGGGCGATGCGGTCGTAGCGCCGATTCTCGAGGTTCTCCTTGGCGATGTAGATCTCGTTCTGCACCGCGGTGGGCTTGCGGATGTCGTGGAACTCCTGACGCCCCTCGGCCCCGGCCGACTCGATGGTGAGATCACCCGCGCCGATCATGCGCTCGAACAAGCGCTGGGAGGTGAACACCGTGTTGATCCGGTCGAGCGGGATCTCCACGCCGCTGCGACTCACCATGCCCTCGCGGTGGATGAGCCGGTCGGACGTGACCACGAAGTGGGTGGCGGCCCACTGGGCGTAACTCCAGCCGAACCACCCGAGCACCCCCAGGATGAGCAGCCCGACCACGATGCTGATCGCCTGGTTGTCGGTGTTGACCAACACGATGATCCCGATGAGCAGGGCGGCGACGAGCGAACCACCCGAGGGGATGAGCCGGAACCAGTGCGGCTTGAGGTCGAGGATGAGCTCTTCGTTCGGGTGGAGGTAGTCCTGCGGGAAGGCCACGCCGGGAGCTTAGGGCTACCGGTAGACCTTGCGCTGGAACACCCGGTCGTGAGCGACGACCCGGTCGAGGAACACCTTGCCCTCGAGGTGATCGAGCTCGTGCTGGAGGGCGCGGGCCTCGAACGCATCGGCGTCGATGACCCGCTCGTCGCCGTCGGGCGTGAACCCCCGCACCACGACGGAGGTGTAGCGGGCAACGTCGCCGGTGAGGTCGGGAACGCTCATGCACCCCTCCCGGCCCACGTCCTTGCCGTGTCCGGTGACCACCTCGGGATTGAACAGGACGAACTCGCCGTGACACGACTGGGCCTTCTTGTGGCCGGTGATGTCGAGGGCGAAGGCCCGCAGGCCCACACCGATCTGGGGAGCGGCGATGCCGACGCTGTGCGAGCTGGCGCGCATCGTGTCGAGCAGGTCCTCGGCCAGGGCCAGGGTGGCGGACCCGAACTCGGTGACCGACGACGCGGGGGTGGACAGGACCGGGTCGGGGATCATGACGACGGGACGGATCACAGCCGGCCCTCAGAGGATGTCGGCGTCGGCGGCGTTCATCGAACACTCGACGCCCAGCTCGGTCGCCGCCGTGCCCAACGCGGCGCGGACGGTCTCCGCACTCACCGAGGCGGGGAGAGACACATCGAGCAGCATGGCGTAGATCGGTCGATCCGGCCCGCCGATGACCCGGGTCGTGAGGTCGGTGATGTTCACCTCGTGGTCGGCGAGGACCTGGGCGAAGCGGTTCACGATGCCGGGCCGGTCGGCGCCGTAGACCGACACGCTCCACGCGTCGCCCTCCTGCGCCTCGCTCGTGGTGTCGCTCGGGTGGACCGCCACGTCGAGGCCGAGAGCCGCGGCGGGACCCGCCATGGCGCCGAGCACCTCGTCGGGCCCCACCTCGTCGGGCACGGCGACGATGAGGACCATGGCGAATCGACCCCCGAGGATCGTCATCGAGGTGTCCTCGAGGTTCCCCTCGAGATCGGCGAGGACACCGGTCACCCCGGCGACCACTCCGGGGCGGTCGGCTCCGATGGCGGTGATGGCGAGCTCGTGCATGGCGTCTCCTCGGGTCAGGCCCAACCCAGGTCGTGAAGGCGATCGTCGTCGATGCCGAAGTGGTGAGCGATCTCGTGGACCACGGTCACGATGACCTCCTCGACCACGTCGGACTCGGACTCTGCCATGTCACAGAGCGGGAGGCGAAAGATGCTGATGCGGTCGGGCAGGTCCATCCCCCCGTAGCCCTCCCGCTCGGTGAGAGGAATCCCCTCGTAGAGGCCGAGCAGGTCGGGCTCCTCCTCGTGGCGGTCCTCGATGACCACCACGACGTTGTCCATGAGCTGGGCCAATCCCTCGGGAAGCTGGTCGAGGGCATCGGCGACCAGCTCCTCGAACCGGTCCTCACTGAGCGGGGGCATGGCCCGCAACCCTAGCCAGGCCATGACGACGCCCCGCAGCCGACCGAACGCTCAGAAGACGGGCACGTCGAGCTCCTGACCCGACATCGCCCGGCCGGCGGTGACCATGGTGTCGGGTCGCAGCAGGAAGTGCTGCCCGATGGTCTCGACGTCGCGGAGACGGCGCTGAAGTGGGCTGGTGTCGTAGACCGCGCTGCCTCCCCCGGAACGGAATGCGCCGCGGACCGCGTCGAGGGCCCGTTCACCGACCCAGGCACACGCAGCCCGGGTGCGGGTCCGCTGGTCCAAGGTGATCGGACCGCCCCCCGACGCGGTCGCCCACAGGTCGTCGGCTCGCTCCCGGATGAGATCGTGTGCGGCCCGCAACTCGGTGTCGGCGGCGGCGAGGTCGCGCTGGTAGAGGGGGTGACCGGCGAGAGGGTTCGAGGCGAGCAGCGGGGTGCGCTCACCGGCAACGCCTCGCAGCTCGTCGAGCGCCCCACGGGCCGCGCCGAGCGCCACCGTGGCGACGCCGAGCGCGATGAGCGACGGCGGCGGGACCATCAGCAGCGGCGTGTCGATGGCGCGAGGATCGTTCTCGGTACAGGTCCGCTCCGCCGGTACGACGATGTTGTCGACGCGCATGTGGTGACTACCGGACCCCCGCAGCCCGAGGACGTGCCAGGTGTCCTCGATCTCGACCTCGTCGACCCGGAAGACGACGGTGCGGATGGTGGGGTCATCGCCGCTCTGGTCGAGACAGTTGCCGTAGATCCAGGTGGCGAGCTCGCATCCACTGGCAAAGGGCCAGCGGCCGCTCACCCGGTAGCCGCCGTCGACCGCTTCCGCGGACCCGCTCGGGCTGAACACTCCGAAGACCGTCTGATCACGGCCGACGAGGCCGTCGAAGGTATCCGGCGGGACCCCGGCGACGTCGACCCACGCGGCTGAGCTCAGCATGGCCAGCCACGCGGCCGAGGGCTCGGCGCGGGCGAGCCGTTCGGTGACGTCGAGGGCGTCGACGAGGTCGGCACCCACGCCGCCGTGGCCGGCGGGGAGCAGCATGTGGAGGCAACCGGCTCGGCGCAGTGCGTCGACCACGTCGGGCGGGAGGGTGCGCGTCGCCTCGATGGCAGAAGCCCGCTCCTGGAGCAACGGACTGACCTGCTCGACGGCGGTGTACAGGTCATCGGTTGTCGTGATGGAGTCTTCGGTGATGGTCATGGGTCGAACGTACGAAGACGCGACCCCATGCCGCATCGCCCGAGTGAGCCATTCCGGCCCGAACGGCGATGGTCAGGCTTGACCACTCACCTCCTCAGACCAGGCCGTGCTCGTAGGCGTAGGCGGTGGCCGCCGTTCGCGACCCGGTGCCCGTTTTGGTGAAGATGTTCTGCAGGTGGCGGGCGACGGTGTGCTCGCTGATCACCAGCTCGTCGCCGATCTCGCGGTTCGTCCGACCCTCGGCCACCAGTCGGAGGACCTCGCACTCGCGATCACTGAGCAGCGAGGAGGCTCCGGCCGACGCCCGGGTGGTTGCTGGGGCCTCACCATCGAGGGGGTCGCGGTCGAGCGCGGCGAGATCGACCACCGCTCCGAGTCGCTCGAAGACGCGGCGAGCCGTGGTGGCCACCCGGGCGGCGGCCTCATGGTCACCAGCCACCGCGCAGGCCCGAGCAACCAGTGCCTGGGTTCGCGCCCGGTCGTGGGGCATGCCCAGGTCCTGCCAGGCTCGCTCCGCTCGACGGAGGGCGAGGAGCGCGCCGGCGAGATCTCCCACCGCAAGGCGAACTGCTCCGTCGACGTGATCGGCGACGGCAGAGAGATACGGCGCGTCGGAGCCGGAGGTCAGCTCGACCAGATCGTCGCGGGCCGCGACCGCCGTGTCGAGGTCGTCGCCGGCGAGGGCGATCTCGGCGACTGCGGTCAGCACGGCCACCCGGGTCGGGATGCCGTCGGCCTCGTCGAGCATTCGCCGCACGGTTGCGGCGGCGTCGGCGATGCGTCCTTGGTTCAGTCGAAGGAGTGCGAGGCCCGGGCTGGGTTCGTAACCGAGCTCGGCGGCGCGCCGATAGGCGGCGTCGGCGGCATCGAACTCTCCGCGCAGGCGGTGGACCTCGCCCTGTTGGTACAAGGCCAGACCGACCCCAGGGTCATCGAGCTCGGCGAGCCAGGCCTCGGCCCGGGCGGCTTCGGAGAGAGCGTCGACCCAACGGCCGTGGGCCTGGAGCAGTTGGGACCGGTGGACGAGACACTGGCCGCGGTACGGAACGGCTCCGGACTCGTCGCACCATCGGGTGAAGGCATCGGTCCACTCGCTGCCCCGGCGGAGGTCGAGCACCGCCATGCACACCTCGAGCACCGCGCAGTACAACAGGCCGGCCATCGGTTCGGAGACCTCGCCGGTGGTGACCGAGACCATGGCCTCGTCGAGCAGGGCGAGGCCCCGCCGGGTGTCGCCCTGGTGGACGGCGGTCTCGCCCTGCCCCAGGAGCCCGAGAGCGAGCAGGTCCCGGTCGCCGCACCGCTCGGCGATCTCGACGACCTGGCAGTAGAGGTCGTGTGCCCCCACCGCGTCGGCTCGGGCGAGGGCCTCGATCGCGTCGGGGACGAGGAGGTAGCCGTGGGCGGCGCACTCGGGGCCGCCGTCGACGAGTCGCCGGCCTCTCTGGAACCAGCCACTCGCTCGGGCCGATTCACCGGTCAACAGCAGGTCGAGACCGAGCAGTGCCGCGCATCGGGCCGCCCGGTCGGGGGCCCCGGCGTCGAGCCAGGCCCGGTGGGCACGGTCCCTCGCGTCGTGGGACTCCGCCTCGTGCCCCGCGAGCAGCGCAGCGACGGCCAGCTCCTCGAGGCCGTCAGGGCCGAGGGCCCCACGATCCCTCGCCTCGGCGAGAGCAGCATGGGCGCCCGACCAGTCCCTGCGGGACGGTTCCTCGTCGCCTCGGGTGACGTCACGGGTCACGAGAAAAGTGTGACACGTCGATCAGGGTCGAGGCGGGTCACCGTGAACGACGCCCGTCGTCGGGCGGGTCAGGGCTTGGGCGATCCGGGCAGGGCGGAGGGGTCGAAGTGGCGCATCGACGCGGTCTGGCTGGCCGTGGCCAGCCACCGGCCGTCGGCGCTCCACACGTGCCCGATGCCGTGGCCGTAGTCGCCGATCGCTCCGTGAGCGCGGAGGTCGAGCAGCACCCACTCGACCGGCTCGAACTCCCCGAAGCGGACGGTGTTGTCGAGGCTGGTCGCGCCGGCGAACACCTCGAAACCGTGGGCGACCGACATCGGCACCATGTCGGCGATGAAGGCGGCGACCGCAGGGGTGATCGGGCGGCGATCACGCCGGCGGGCCCAGACACACACCCGCCCGGGGCCGGGATCGGGATGGTCCTCCACGACCGCCCCCCTCATCTCGATGAGCTGGGTGAAGCCGACGTTGGTGGGCATCGGCGGGGCGGCGGTGCCCATCCGCTCGGCGAAGGCCGAGAAGGGGCTCGCCCAGCCCTCGGACTCCGACGGCGCGCTGACGCGGGGCATGTGCTCGAACGTGCCGGTGAGGCCCTCGGGCCGTGGGTGGCCGGTCGCCCCGAGCGACGCGAACACGGTGGTGCCGTCGGGACCGGTGCCGGTGACCCGCACCTGGTTGGTGCGTCGGCCTGGGGCGAGTACCTCAGCGTGGATGTCGACGGGTTGACCCTGGGCGATGGTGGCGACGAACTGGGTGGTCATCCACATCGCCTGGCGCTCCGAGACCAACTCGGCCACCGCGACCGACACGGCGATGGCGGTGCCGCCGTAGAGCTGCGCGTCCATCCGCGACAGGTGCTCTTCGACGATGAATCGGTAGCGGCCGGGCCCCTCCTCGGAGGGGACCAGCCCGAGGAGTTCGGAGTCGGACACGGCGCAACCCTATCCAGACTCCGAGCCTCCTCCGGCCGGCCCGACCAACGGGTCAGCGCAACGTCGACCGGCGGTACTGGCGCACCGACAGCGGGGCGAACACCGCCACGATGAGGACGGTCCACGCCAGCGTGTAGAGCGCCGGGTTCTGCATCGACCAGGCGTCCGACGGCACCGGCACCCCCTCGGGTACGTTGCCGAACAGCTCCCTCGACGCCTGTATGAGGGTCGACACCGGGTTCCACTCGACGATCGGCTGGAGCCAGCTCGGGAACTGCTCGAGGGGGACGAACGCGTTGGAGACGAAGGTGAGCGGCATGATCACCATGAACGACGCGTTGTTGATCACCTCGGCGCTCGGGACGAGCAGGCCGACATAGGCCATCACCCACGAGAGCGAGTAGGCGAAGAGCAACAGCAGCAGGTAGGCGAGCACCGCGTCGAGCAGTGATCCGCGGATTCGCCACCCGACCAAGAGCCCGGTGATCGACATGATGGTGATCGACAACACGTTGTAGATGACATCGCTCGCCGTTCGGCCCGCCAGCACCGCCGATTGGGACATCGGCAGCGAACGGAACCGGTCGATGATCCCCTTGCTCATGTCCTCGGCGATCCCGGCACCGGTGAAGGTCGACCCGAACACCACGGTCTGGGCGAAGATGCCGACGATGAGGAACTCCCGGTAGTCGAGCCCGCCGCCGGGATCGATCGCCTCTCCGAACACGTAGGCGAAGAGCAGGACGAACATGATCGGCGACATGAGGACCCACACGAGGACCTCGGGCACCCGCCGGATCTTGATGACGTTGCGCTTGGCGACGACGTGGGCGTCGACCACTGCCTCGGTGAACGTGCTCATGCCCCACCTCCCCCGGCGACGGTGACCGGGTCGGGCACGGCATCGTCCTCCTGATCCGTCGTCGCACCCTCGTTGCCCGCCGTGTGTCCGGTGAGCGAGAGGAACACGTCGTCGAGGGTCGGGCGACGCAGACCCACGTCGAGCACCTCGATGCCCTCGCCGTCGAGCAGACGGAGAGCAGCCATCAGATCCTTGGCGCCACCCGACACCGGTGCGGACACTCCTCGGGTGTGGGCGTCGATGTGGAGCTCTCCGACGGCGAGCGTCTCGAGCAGACGCCGGGTGTCGACCACCTCGGCATCGGTCGAGACGACCACTTCGATGCGCTCACCGCCGACCTGGGCCTTGAGCTGGTCGGCGGTGCCGTGGGCGATCGCCCGCCCGTGGTCGATCACGACGATGTCGTCGGCGAGCAGGTCGGCCTC
>SKKL01000238.1 GCA_007121465.1 Acidimicrobiales bacterium
ATCGGGCTGTCCCGCATGGAGCGGGTGGTGCGCGAGCGCATGACCACCCAGGACGTCGAGGCCATCACGCCTCAGACGCTCATCAACATCCGGCCCGTGGTCGCCGCCATCAAGGAGTTCTTCGGCACCAGCCAGCTCTCCCAGTTCATGGACCAGGTGAACCCCCTCTCGGGCCTCACCCACCGCCGTCGCCTCTCGGCGCTCGGTCCGGGTGGTCTGTCCCGTGAGCGAGCCGGCTTCGAAGTCCGAGACGTGCACTTCAGCCACTACGGCCGGATGTGTCCCATCGAGACGCCCGAGGGTCCCAACATCGGTCTCATCGGAGCGCTCAGCTCCTATGCCCGGGTCAACGCCTTCGGTTTCATCGAGTCGCCGTACCGCAAGGTCATCGACGGCAAGGTCACCGACGAGGTCGTCTACCTGGCCGCCGACGAGGAAGAGGAGTACGTGGTCGCCCAGGCCAACGCTCCGCTCAACCCCGACGGCAGCTTCCGCAACGACCGGGTCCTGGTGCGCCGTTCGCCCCAGGCCGCCACCTTGGGTGAGCTGAAGCTCCAGCTCGAGCGCGACGTCTTCTTCGGTGCCACCACCGAGATCTCGTCGGTCTCGCCTGCCGAGGTCCAGCTCATGGACGTCTCGCCCAAGCAGATCGTCTCGGTCGCCGCCGCGCTCATCCCGTTCCTCGAGCACGACGACGCCAACCGGGCGCTCATGGGCGCCAACATGCAGCGCCAGGCCGTGCCGCTGATCCGGGCCGAAGCGCCCTACATCGGCACCGGTATCGAGTCGACCGCCGCTCGCGACGCGGGCGACATGATCCTCGCCGAAGACGACGGCACCGTCGCCGAGGTCGACGGCAAGTCGATCACCGTCGAGTACGGCAGCCGCAAGAAGATCCACCGTCTCCTCAAGTTCGAGCGATCGAACCAGGACACGTGCATCTCCCAGAAGCCCCGGGTCTCCATCGGAGACAAGGTGAAGAAGGGCGACCTCCTCGCCGACGGGCCCTCCACCGAGCACGGTGAGCTCGCCCTCGGCAAGAACCTCCTCGTCGCGTTCATGTCGTGGGAGGGCTACAACTTCGAGGACGCCATCATCCTCTCGGAGCGCCTGGTGAAGGACGACGTGCTCACGTCGATCCACATCCACGAGCACGAGATCGATGCCCGTGACACCAAGCTCGGCCCCGAGGAGATCACCCGGGACATCCCGAACCTGTCCGACGAGATCCTCGCCGATCTCGACGAGCGGGGGATCATCCGCATCGGTGCCGAGGTCCACGCCGGCGACGTGCTCGTCGGCAAGGTCACCCCGAAGGGCGAGACCGAGCTCACCCCCGAAGAGCGCCTTCTGCGGGCGATCTTCGGTGAGAAGGCCCGCGAGGTGCGCGACACCTCACTCAAGGTCCCCCACGGCGAGACCGGCAAGGTCATCGACGTCAAGGTGTTCAACCGCGACGACGGCGACGAGCTGCCTCCCGGAGTCAACCAGCTGGTGCGGGTGTACGTCGCCCAGAAGCGCAAGATCAGCGTGGGCGACAAGCTGGCCGGGCGTCACGGCAACAAGGGCGTCATCTCCCGGATTCTTCCGGTCGAGGACATGCCCTTCCTCGCCGACGGCACCCCGGTCGACATCCTCCTCAACCCCCTCGGTGTGCCGTCCCGCATGAACGTGGGACAGGTGCTCGAGGCCCACCTCGGCTACGCCGCCCGGTGGGGTTGGGACCTCTCCGGCGACGGCAAGATCGACGTCGGCGACGAGCCGGTCCGCGGAACCGAGCGCAAGACCCGCACCAACACGCCTCCCTCGACTCTCGTGGCTACGCCCGTGTTCGACGGTGCGAAGTACGACGAGAAGGAGGATGCGGGCAAACATCCGACCATCAGGGAGATCTTCGGGGCGCTCCATCCCGAGGCGACCGACGAGCGCTACGGCGACAACGGTCGCATGATCGGCTTCGACGGCAAGACCACCCTCTTCGATGGTCGCACCGGCGAGCGCTACGACAACCCCATCACCGTCGGCTACATGTACATCATCAAGCTGGCCCACCTCGTGGACGACAAGATCCACGCTCGCTCCACCGGCCCGTACTCGATGATCACCCAGCAGCCCCTCGGTGGTAAGGCCCAGTTCGGTGGCCAGCGCTTCGGTGAGATGGAGGTCTGGGCTCTCGAGGCCTACGGCGCTGCCTACTGTCTCCAGGAACTGCTCACCATCAAGTCCGACGATGTCCTCGGCCGCGTGAAGGTCTACGAGGCGATCGTCAAGGGCGAGAACATCCCCGAGCCGGGCATCCCCGAGAGCTTCAAGGTTCTCATCAAGGAGATGCAGGCGCTCTGTCTCAACGTCGAGGTCCTGTCGACCACCGGCGAGGAGATCGAGATGCGCGAGCTCGACGAAGACATCTTCCGTACGGCCGAGGAACTGGGTATCGACCTGTCCCGGCCCGAGCGGGGCAGCGACGAAGAAGACGCCCGCCGCCAGGCCGAGCGGGGCTGAGGAGACACATATGCTCGACGTCAACAACTTCGACCAGCTTCGGATCGGCCTGGCGACCCCGGACTCGATCCGTACGTGGTCCAACGGTGAGGTCAAGAAGCCCGAGACCATCAACTACCGCACGCTCAAGCCGGAAAAGGACGGGCTCTTCTGCGAGAAGATCTTCGGTCCCACCAAGGACTGGGAGTGCTACTGCGGCAAGTACAAGAGGGTGCGCTTCAAGGGCATCATCTGTGAGCGCTGCGGGGTCGAGGTCACCCGCTCCAAGGTCCGCCGCGAGCGCATGGGTCACATCGAGCTCGCCGCTCCGGCCTGCCACATCTGGTACCTGCGCGGCACCCGGTCGTGGCTCGCCTACCTCCTCATGGGCACCACCCCCCGTGAGGAGCTGAAGGCCAAGCAGCTCGAGAAGGTCATCTACTTCGCGGCCAACCTGGTCACCTGGGTCGACGAAGACCGTCGTCACGAGGACCTCCCCAACCTCGAAGCCGAGCTCGTCGGCGAGCGCGAGGCCATCGAGCGCGAGCGCGAGCTCGAGCTGGCCCGAATCGCCGAGGCACTCGAGGGCGAGGTCGCCCAGCTCGAGTCCGAGGGTGCCAAGGACGCGGACATGAAGGCCCGCCAGCGAGCGGCCGAAAAGGAGATGGCGGCGGTCCGCGAGCGCTATGACCTCGAGGTCGAGATGGTCCAGAGGGCCTTCGACGAGTTCAAGGACCTCTTCGCCCGCAAGATCGTCGAGGACGAAATGCTGTGGCGTGAGCTGCAGGATCGCTACGGCGAGTACTTCGAGGGCGGCATGGGCGCCGAGGCGATCAAGTCGCTCATCGACCGCATCGACTTCGACGACGAAGAGATCAAGCTCCGCGCGGCGATCGATCCTCAGGACGGCCAGCGGCCCCTGTCGGCCCAGCGCAAGCAGAAGGCCATCAAGCGCCTGAAGATCGTCACCGCCTTCAACCGTCGCGACGATCAGGGCCGCCGGGTCAACGACCCCAAGGCCATGATCCTCGACGTGGTGCCGGTCATCCCGCCCGAGCTTCGGCCCATGGTCCAGCTCGACGGTGGCCGCTTCGCCACCTCGGACCTCAACGACCTCTACCGCCGAGTCATCAACCGGAACAACCGGCTCAAGCGTCTGCTCGACCTCGGTGCCCCCGAGATCATCGTCAACAACGAGAAGCGGATGCTCCAGGAGGCCGTCGACGCGCTGTTCGACAACGGTCGCCGTGGCCGTCCGGTCACCGGGCCGGGCAACCGTCCCCTCAAGTCGCTGTCGGACATGCTGAAGGGTAAGCAGGGCCGGTTCCGTCAGAACCTGCTCGGCAAGCGCGTCGACTACTCCGGCCGTTCGGTCATCGTGGTCGGCCCGACCCTGCGCCTGCACCAGTGCGGACTGCCCAAGCTGATGGCCCTCGAGCTGTTCAAGCCCTTCGTCATGAAGAAGCTCGTCGACCAGGAGCTGGCCCAGAACATCAAGTCGGCCAAGCGCATGGTCGAGCGTCGCCGCCCGCAGGTGTGGGACGTCCTCGAAGACGTCATCCGTGAGCACCCGGTGTTGTTGAACCGTGCTCCGACCCTGCACCGCCTCGGCATCCAGGCCTTCGAGCCGGTGTTGGTCGAGGGCAAGGCCATCCAGATCCACCCGTTGGTCTGCACCGCCTTCAACGCCGACTTCGACGGCGACCAGATGGCGGTCCACCTTCCGCTGTCCGCCGAGGCCCAGGCCGAGGCCCGTGTGCTGATGCTGTCGGCCAACAACGTGCTGTCCCCGGCCCACGGCCGCACCCTCGTCACCCCCAGCCAGGACATGATCATCGGCGCGTTCTACGTGACCGAGAAGGTCGAGGGCGCCACCGGCGAGGGACGGGTGTTCCGCTCGGTCCACGAGATCCAGCGGGCCTACGAGGCCAAGAAGGTCTCGATCCACGCCGAGATCCAGTGGCGTGACGAGTCCGTGGCGGTCATCGCCGAGGACGGCACTCGCACCTACCCGATGACCACCGTCGGCCGGGTCCTGTTCAACAAGACCCTCCCCGAGGACTTCGGCTTCGTCAACGAGACGATGCGCAAGAAGCAGATCGGCGAGATCATCGACCGTCTGGCCAACGACTACCCGAAGGCGACGGTGGCCAAGAGCCTCGACGCCATCAAGGACCTCACGTTCCACTACGCCTCTCGCTCGGGTCTCACCGTCTCCATCGACGACGTCAAGACTCCTGTCGAGAAGAAGGAGATCCTCGAGTACCACGAGGCCGAGGCCGACAAGATCGAGGCCCAGTTCCGCCGGGGCATCATCACCGACGGTGAGCGCCGCCAGAAGGAAGTCGAGATCTGGAACGACGCCACCGACCAGGTGCGCGCCGCGATGGAGAAGGGCCTCAAGGCCGTGCACTTCAACCCCATCGAGATGATGGTCGGTTCCGGTGCCCGAGGAAATATGGTCCAGGTCCGCCAGATCGCCGGCATGCGTGGCCTGGTGGCCAACCCCCGTGGTGACATGATCCCTCGGCCCATCAAGTCCAACTTCCGTGAGGGCTTGGCGATGCTGGAGTACTTCATCGCCACGCCGGGCGCCCGTAAGGGCCTGGTCGACACCGCTCTGCGAACGGCCGACTCCGGCTACCTGACCCGGCGTCTCGTCGACGTCGCCCAGGAGCTCATCATCCGCGAGATCGACTGCGCGGTCGAAGGTGAGCCGGTCCGGGGTGTGTGGCTCGACGGCATCGAGGCCGACACCGCCAACAAGCGGAACTACCTCGAGACCCGGCTGTTCGGCCGCACCTTGGCCGCCGACGTCACCTTGTCCGACGGCTCGGTCATCGAGGCGGGCACCGAGGTCGGCGACGAGGAGCTCGACATCCTCCGCGACGACCCCGACGTCAGCCGTGTGCGGTTGCGTTCGGTGCTCACCTGCCGCGCCGACTACGGCGTGTGTGCTCTCTGCTATGGCCGTTCGCTGGCCACCGGCAAGACCATCGAGCTCGGTGAGGCGGTCGGCGTCATCGCCGCCCAGTCCATCGGCGAGCCCGGTACCCAGCTCACCATGCGGACCTTCCACACCGGCGGCATCGCGGCCGGCGGCGACATCGCCGGCGGTCTGCCCCGAGTGGTCGAGCTGTTCGAGGCCCGTAGCCCGAAGGGCAAGGCCACCCTCGCCCGCATCTCGGGCGTGGTGCGCATCGCCGACGACGAGGGCAAGGGCCGCACCGTCACCGTGGTCGGCGACGACGGCACCGAGGACAGCTACCTCATCCCCACCCTCGCTCGTCTCGAGGTCAAGGAGGGCGACACGGTCGAGGCCGGCGACGCGCTCGTCGAAGGCCCCCGCGACCCCAAGGAGCTCCTCGAGATCAAGGGTGTGCGCGAGACCCAGCTGTACCTCGTCGAAGAGGTCCAGAAGGTCTACCGCGACCAGGGTGTGTCCATCGCCGACAAGCACATCGAGCTCATCGTGCGCCAGATGACCCGCCGGGTCGCGGTGCAGGAGCCGGGCGAGTCGGGCTTCCTGCCCGGCGAGCGGGTCGACCAGAAGAACTACGCCGACACCAACCGGATGCTGGTGCAGGAGGGCAAGGTGGCGGCCGAAGGTCGTCCCGAGCTCATGGGCATCACCAAGGCCTCCCTCGCCACCGATTCGTGGCTGTCGGCTGCGTCGTTCCAGGAGACCACCCGGGTGCTCACCGAAGCGGCGATCGAGTCTCGCTCGGACTCGCTGCTCGGCCTCAAGGAGAACATCATCATCGGCAAGCTCATCCCTGCGGGGACGGGCTTGGCGGTCTACCGCGACATCGACACCCACGCCCCCGAGTACCAGCCCATGCAGTACTACTCCTCCGACGGTGAGGAGCAGGACCTGTCCGAGTGGCTGGCCGAAGGGGGCGAGGCCGGTGACACTGGTTCCGAGCCCGGAGCCGACGTCATCGAGATGGTCCCCCAGGATGGTCACGCCAGCTGAGCCTGGCCTGACCCCATAGCACGTCCCGGCTTCCCCCCGTCGGATTTCCCGACGGGGGGTTTGCCACCGATTCACGCCCACCCCTAGGATGGGCAGTCGGCCCGTGGCGCCTTCGCGCCGCTGCCCCCCGTCCGAGGAGCTTCGAGAGGTTATCTGTGCCCACTATCCAGCAGCTGGTCCGCAAGGGCCGCAAGTCCAAGCCCGTCAAGGGCAAGACACCAGCGCTGAAGGGCGCGCCCCAGCGGCGTGGCGTCTGCACCCGCGTCTACACCTCGACCCCGAAGAAGCCGAACTCGGCACTTCGCAAGGTCGCTCGTGTGCGCCTCTCCAGTGGTGTGGAGGTCACCGCCTACATCCCGGGCGAGGGCCACAACCTCCAGGAGCACTCGATCGTGTTGATCAGGGGCGGTCGCGTGCGTGACCTCCCCGGTGTCCGGTACAAGATCATTCGCGGCACCCTCGACACCTCGGGTGTGCGCGACCGCAAGCAGGCCCGTAGCCGTTACGGCGCGAAGAAGGACAGCTGAGATGCCCAGGAAGGGTCCCGCCCCCCGCCGCGAGCTCATGCCCGACCCGATCTACCGGTCGGTGCTCGTCACCCAGATCGTGAACAAGGTCTTGCAGCAGGGCAAGCGTTCGCTTGCCGAGAAGATCGTCTACGAGGCGCTCGACATCGTCGAACAGAAGACCGGCGCCGAGCCCCTCGGCACCCTCAAGCGGGCGATGGACAACATCAAGCCCCAGCTCGAGGTGCGCAGCCGCCGGGTCGGTGGCGCCACCTACCAGGTGCCGGTCGAGGTGCGTCCCCGTCGGGCCAACATCCTCGCCATCCGCTGGTTGGTCGGCTACTCCCGCCAGCGCCGTGAGCGCACCATGGCCGAGCGTCTCGCCGCCGAGATCCTCGACGCCTCCAACGGCGTCGGTGCCGCAGTGAAGCGCCGCGAAGACCTCCACAAGATGGCCGAGGCCAACAAGGCCTTCGCCCACTACCGCTGGTAGTCCACGGGCGCCCGGGCCTGCAGCGCCCTGCGCTCGCAGTCCCCTCCCGCTTCGAGCGGATCCCCTCCTCCCCCCGACCGTCCCGCCCGAGCAGAGAGCTCTGATTATGACGACGCGAACTCACTCCCTCGACAAGACCCGCAACATCGGGATCATGGCCCACATCGACGCGGGCAAGACCACGACCACCGAGCGGATCCTCTACTACACCGGTCGCAGCTACAAGATGGGCGAGGTGCACGACGGCGCCGCGACCATGGACTGGATGGTCCAGGAGCAGGAGCGGGGCATCACCATCACCTCGGCGGCCACCACCGCCATGTGGGGCGACACGCGGATCAACATCATCGACACCCCGGGCCACGTCGACTTCACCGTCGAGGTCGAGCGCTCTCTGCGCGTGCTCGACGGCGCGGTAGCCGTGTTCGACGGCGTCGCCGGTGTCGAGCCCCAGACCGAGACCGTGTGGCGCCAGGCCAACAAGTACGGCGTGCCCCGGATCTGCTTCATCAACAAGATGG
>SKKL01000204.1 GCA_007121465.1 Acidimicrobiales bacterium
AACTGGCCCGACTTGGACATCACCGCGGCGATCAGCGCCACCGAGGCGACGAGGAGCGCCAGGTGGGTGATCTCGCCTCCGAGGGCGAGCTCGTTGATCTCGATGATGCTGAAGGTGCCGCCGGCGGCGAAGAAGAGGATCGACACACCGATGAGGAGGCCGACGTCGCCGACGCGGTTGGTGAGGAACGCCTTGAGGGCGGCGTCGGAGTTGGCCTTCTCTTCCCACCAGTGGCCGATGAGGGCGAACGAACAGACCCCGACCAGCTCCCAGGCGACGAGCAGCTGGAGGGTGTTCTCGGCCATCACCAGCATCATCATCGAGGCGGTGAAGAGGCTGAGGAAGGCGAAGAAGTGGGTGTAGCGCCGGTCGCCCTTGACGTACTCGGTGGAGTAGACGTGCACGAGCAGCGACACGAGGCCGACGACGAACAGCATCATCACCGTCAGGCCGTCGACCATGGTGCCGACGGTGAACTCGACGCCACCGGACTGCCACCAGGTCCAGGTCTGGGTCACCGCTTCGGTGCCGTGCTCGGAGCTGTCGACCCGGTCGAACCAGGCGAGGCAGGCCAGGATGGCCATGACGAAGGTGGCGCCGACCGCGGCGATGCCGATCTCGGAGCCCTTCTTCGGCATCCGCTTGCCGAAGAACAAGATGAGGAAGAACGAGGCGGCGGGGACGGCGGGGATGATCCAGGCGTTCTCGAGGAAGTAGTCCATCGTCATCAGCCCTTCATCAGATCCAGCTCGTCGAGGTTGATGCTGCGCCGGTTGCGGTAGATGAGGATCACGAGAGCGAGACCCACACCGACCTCAGCAGCAGCGACCGCGATGATGAACAGGGCGAACACGTGCCCCGAGATCGTCCCGGTGATGACCCCGAAGGCGACGAGGTTGATGTTGACCGCGTTGAGGATGAGCTCGATGGACATGAGAACGAGCACGGCGTTCTTACGGGCGAGGACGCCGTAGACGCCGATGCAGAACAACAGGGCGGCCAGGAGCAGGAAGTTCGTGAGCAGCATCGGTCAGTCCCTCCTCGCCAGCACGATCGCCCCGATGAGGGCGGCGAGCAGCAGTACCGAGGTCGCCTCGAAGGGGACGAGGTAGGTGGAGAAGATCGAGTCCGACACCACCTGGAGAGGCTGGTAGCGCTCCTCGGGGAGCTCGGTTCCCTCGAAGGCGTCGATGATGGCATAGGACATGACGGCGAAGAGGATGACCGCGACCAACGCGCCGGCGATGCGCTGGGTGGGGTCGTTGTTCACCTCGGCGTCGCGCCCGAGCTTGGCCCGGGTGAGCATCACCCCGAACAGGATGAGCACGACGATGGCGCCGACGTAGACGAGGATCTGGGTGGCGGCGATGAACTCGGCGCCGAGCAGGATGAACTGCGCCGAGACCCCGACGAGCACCACCACGAGGTAGAGCGCGGCATGCACGACGTTCTTGGTGGTGACCATCTTCAGCGCCGCCGCCACCATGGGGATGGCGATGACGTAGAAGGCGATGTTCTGCGCGACGTTGTCGCCCCAGACGACGTCCATCTAGCGTTCGACCGCCTTCGGTTCATAGGCGGGGACCTTCTTCGCCTTGGCCTCGGAGCCGGCCTCATAGGGTTCGAATTCAGGCACGGTGGTCATCCAGTGTCCGAGCATCGTCTTGTCGTGGAGCAGGTCGGCGATCCGGGGCTCGGAGTACTCGAACTCCGGGCTCCAGAACAGAGCATCGAACGGACACACCTCGACACAGATCCCGCAGTACATGCACAGGGCGAAGTCGATGTCGAAGCGGTCGAGCGCGTTCTTCTGTCGGGGCTTGCCCCCCTCACGGCGGGGCGGGGCCAGATACTTGTGGCCTTCGATGTAGATGCACCAATCGGGGCACTCGCGCGCACAGAGCATGCAGGCGGTGCAGTTCTCCTCGTGCAGGGCGATGACCCCGCGGGCCCGAGGAGGAGGAGCTTCCTTCTCGTGGGGGTACTGCACGGTGACGTTGGGCTGGAGCATGGTCTTGAAGGTGACTCCAAGACCCTTGACGACACCCGGGACGAGCGACATCTAGAACACCACCTTCAGCACGCCGGTGACGACGATGTTGGCGAGCGACAGCGGGATCAGCACCTTCCAGGCCAGTGCCTGGAGCTGATCCTCCCGGAATCTCGGGTAGGTGAAGCGGAACCAGAAGATGAAGAACGACACGGCCATGATCTTGATGAACATGACGATCGGGCCGAGGACGTTGAGCCACGGCGAGTCGATCTCGAAGCCCGGGACCCACCAGCCTCCGAGGAACAGCACTGCGGCCAGACCGGCGAAGGCGAAGGCGGTGCCGAACTCGGCGAGGAAGAAGGTGAGGAACCGGAAGCCCGTGTACTCGACCTGGTAGCCGCCCACGATCTCGGATTCGGCGACGGGCATGTCGAAGGGGGTCTGGGTGAGCTCGGCCTGGACGGCGATCATGAAGATGAAGAACCCGACGAACTGGGTGAGGATGAACGGGCTCCCGATCCCTCCCCAGCCGAAGATCTCGCCGGTGGCCTGGGCGGCGACGATGCCCTGCAGGTTGAGGGTGCCGGCCTGGATGACGACGCCGACGACGGCCAGGACCAGCGGGAGCTCGTAGGCGATGAGCTGGCCGGCCGCCCGCATGCCACCGATGAGGGAGTACTTGTTGGCCGAGGACCACCCGGCCATGAGGATGCCGATCACCGAGATCGACGAGACGGCGAGGGCGAGGAACACTCCGGTGTCGACCGCTTCGCCGACCAGGTCGGGTCCGACCGGGATGAGGACGTAGACCAACATCGTCGAGACGAGCACGACGATGGGGGCCATGGCGAAGACCCACTTGTCGGCCCGGGCGGGGAAGATGTCTTCCTTCTGGAGGAACTTCGCACCGTCGGCGACGAGCTGGAGGATGCCGAAGGGCCCGGCGTCCATCGGCCCGAGCCGGCTCTGCATGAAGCTCATCATCTTCAACAGGAACACGTAGCCGAGGATGAGAGCTGCGGTGGGCACCAGTGCGGCGACGACGCCGACCTTGATCAGTGTCTCTTGCCAGTACGCGAGCTCTATGGCGAGGGTTCCGAGAGCGGGATCGATCACCGGTCGATGTCCCCCAGGATGAAGTAGAGGCTGGCGAGGATGGTCACGATGTCGGGAACGTAGACGCCCTTCAGCACCCACGGGACGATCGAGACGTTGTTGAACGACGCCGAGCGGATCTTGACCCGGAACGGCACCAGGTCACCCTGGGACACGACGTAGTAGCCCATCTCGCCGAGGGGGTTCTCGGTGGAGACCCAGGCCTCGCCGGCGGGGACCTTGATGATGCGGGGCACCTTGGCCATGATCGGCCCGGAGGGGAGACCGTCGAGGAGCTGGTCGACCATCTTGGTGGACTCGCGGACCTCCTGGAGGCGGACCCAGAACCGGGCGAAGGAGTCGCCGTCGGGGTGGGTCCACACCTTCCAGTCGATCTCGTTCCACGCCAGGCCGACCGGCTGATCACGGCGTAGATCCCAGTCGACCCCCGACGCGCGGATGTTGGCGCCCGACAGGCCGTAGGAGAGGCCGACCTCGGCGGGGATCACGCCGATGCCGCGGGTGCGGGCCTCGAAGATCTCGTTGCCGGTGACCAGGGTCTCGAGCATGTCGCAGAAGTCGCGCAGCTTGACCATGGCGGTCTTGGTCTCGGCGATCCAGCCCTTCGGCAGGTCGTCCTTCAGGCCGCCGATGCGGTCGAAGTTGGGGTGGAAGCGTCCACCGGTGGCCGACTCGATCTGGTTGAGGACGAACTCGCGGTCACGGAAGGCGTAGAACGCCGGGGTGAGTGCACCGAGCTGGAGAGCCATGTCGCCGAGGAACAGCGAGATGTTGGCGATGCGGCTGAGCTCGAACAGGGCGGTGCGGATCCACTGGGCTCGGGGCGGGGCCTCGACCTCCATGAGCCGCTCGGCGGCGAGGATGAACGGCACCTCGTTGGCGAAGCTGCCGAGCCAGTCGATGCGGTTCACCAGCGTGGTGACCTGGGGGTAGGTGCGCACCTCGGTGAGCTTCTCGTAGCCCCGGTGCATGTAGCCCATGATCGGGTCGGCGGCGATGACCTGCTCGCCGTCGAGCTTGGCCACGATGCGCAGCGTGCCGTGGGTGGCGGGGTGCTGGGGCCCCATGTTGAGGGTCATGCCCTCGGTCTCGAGTTCGACGTTGACCCGGGCGTCGGAGGCCTGGGCGGCGATGTAGGCGAGCTGGCGCCGTTCGGAGATCGCAGTCATGTCAGGTCTCCTCTCCGCCCGATTCGGAATCGTCGCCGCCATCGCCTTCGTCGGGCATGGGCTCGACGTCGACGATCCCGGGCCATGGCTTGATTTGGCGGGCCAACAAGGGGAAGTCCTTGCGGAGGGGGAAGCCTTCGAAGTCGTGGGGGAGGTAGAGCTTCCGCAGGCCGGGATGCCCGGTGAAGGTGATGCCGAACATCTCCCAGGACTCCCGCTCGTGCCAGTCGGCGCCCGGGTAGGTGCCGGTCCAGGTCTCGATGCTCAGGTCGTCGTCGGAGGCGACGTCGGCCTTGAGGGTGACCCCGAGGTGGCGGCGGGTGGAATAGACGCGGGCAAGGACCTGGAAGCGGGTCTCGCCGCCGCAGAGGCCGTGCTCGATCGGGCCGGGTTCGGCCGCCTCGGCCGGGTCTTCGGACGGAGCCAGGTCGACGGTGGCGTCCATCGAGCGCCCGAACGGGGAAGGCAGCCAGTCGATGGCGGACAGATAGGTGAAGTAGTCGAACCCGAGCGAGCGGCGCAGGGCGAGGGCGGCCTCGGCCCAGGCACCGTTGGCCACCCGGATGATCAGGTCGTGGCCGGGATCGATGTGGTGGGCGACGATTCCGTCGCCGAGACGTTCGGTGATCTCGGAGAGGAGGGCCTCGCGCGCCTCGTCGGTCTCGACGACCTCCTCGGTCTCCTCCTCGTCGGTTCCCGTGGTCTCCGTGTCAGCTGACGACAATCGGATCACCCTTCCAGCGGGCGGCCATGTCTTCGCGGCCGATCCGCTCCTGGAGAAGCACGATGCCCTCGAGCAGCGCCTCGGGGCGGGGCGGGCAGCCCGGGACATAGACGTCGACGGGGATGAGCTGGTCGACGCCCTTGGTGACCGAGTAGGAATCCCAGTAGGGGCCGCCGCAGTTGGCGCAGCTGCCCATGGAGATGACGTACTTCGGGTCGGGCATCTGCTCGTAGAGCCGCACGATGGACGGTGCCATCTTGTCGGTCACGGTGCCGGCGATGACCACCAGGTCGGCCTGCCGGGGGCTGGCCGGGAAGGGGATGACTCCGAGCCGCATGGCGTCGTAGCGGGGTGACGCGAGCGCCGCACCCATCTCGATCGCGCAGCAGGCGAGCCCCCACTGGAACATCCACAGGGAGTAGCGGCGGCTGAGGTTGAGCAGGTTGGTCAGCGGCTTTGGCAGCTTCCCGCTCTCGACTAGACCCATCGGAGAACCTTCTTACGCCATGCATAGAGCAGGCCGAGTGCGAGGATGAAGATGAAGATGGCCATCTCGATGAGGCCGAACATGCCGTACTCCTCGAGGCGGGTGGCCCACGGGAAGATGAAGACCGCCTCCACGTCGAACAATACGAAGAGGAGAGCGAAGATGTAGTACCGGACCTGGGTCTGGGACCACTCGTCTCCGACCGCGTCGGCACCACTCTCGTAGGTGAGGTACTTCTGGTCCTGTGCCCGGGTGGGTCGCAGCAGGCGGCCTGCACCGAGAATGATCCCGATCAGCACCACTGCGAGGCCACCGAAGATGGCGATGGTCAGGTAGCTCCGGAGGAATTCCGACACGGTCGGGGAGCCTAGTGAAATGCCTCACGAAGGGCCAAACAAGGGTCCGCGACACATCGTGACGCCTCGGGTCTAGTCTCGCGACAGGCAGTGGTCAGGAAGGCGGAGGGCGATGGACCAGCGGCAGCGGACTCAGGCGGCGTGGTGGGGGCTTGCGGGGGCTGCGCTCCTCGCGGTGGGCGGTGCGGTGATCACGATCGGACCGGGCGCCCTGGACGAGGGGTCCGACGAGGCGGGTCGCAACGAGTCGCCCGAGGTCGCTCGGATCGATCCCCTCGCACCCCACGACGGGCTCGACTCGCTGCGGTTGCCGGTCTCGGTCACCCCGGCCGACGCGCTCGTCCACGACCAGATGGTGACGGTGAGCGGCGAGCAGTTCCCCGCGGATCGCGCCCTCGGAGTGGTGATGTGCTCGGGGGCGGTCGACCTCGGCGGCGGCGTGGCCCAGTGCCAGATCAGCCCATCGACCCCGGTCACCTCCGACAGCGAGGGACGGTTCTCCATCGAGTACCCCGTTCGCCGGATCCTCCACATCGGCGGCCACCAGATCGATTGTGCCGATCCTCCGCCCGAGGGCGTCGCGGCCACCTGCGTGGTGGCGGTCGGCGCCATCGACGACTACGACCAGTCCGGGATCGCGCCGGTCTCCTTCGACTCGGGCGTGGCGCCACCGCCCCAGCCCTCGATCGAGGTGTCGGGCACCGAGGGTCTCGTCGACGGCGACGAGGTGACCATCACCATCGTGGACGGCACCGTCGAGGATCTCGGCAACTTCATGGTCTGCACCAACGACCCGAGCCTGGTCGACGAGGGGTATCCCGAGCCCGGCGAGGTGTGCACGATGCCGTGGGACCTCGATCCGAGAGTCTTCGAGGCGTCGATCGACGAGGCCACCAACCAGCTGACCTTCGTCGCCCGACGCTGGTTCGACCCCTCTGTGACCGACCCCATCGACTGCGGCGAGTCGCCCGGACGGTGCTGGCTCCAGGTCGGGGTCGGACATGGTCCGTCCGCCCGGCTCCCGCTCTCCTACGACCCGTCGGTCCCGGCTCCCGACCCTCCCCCGCTCCCGGAAGCTCAGTCCGACGACCCGGGCTGGAGCCACCCAGGGCCGACGGTCGTCGATCCCGACGGCGCTCCGACCGACACGACCGTGCCGGGTCCACCGCCTGCCCCCTGATCAGGTCGCGGCGGCGTCGCACTCGGCTTCGAAGTCGGCGAGACGCACGAGGAACCGCTCAGGGTCGACCAGGTGCGGGTAGTGGCCGTGGCCCTCCCACTGCTCCACCGTGGCCTGCGGAAGCAGCGAGGTCAGCCACGGGACGTAGTCGTCGCCCAGGTCGTTGCCGGCGAGAGACAGGTACGGGACCGTGATCCCTGGCGCCACCATCGCGGCGACCCCGTCGAGCTCCTCGTCGGTCGCGGTGAAGGTCAGGTCCCAGGCGCCGAGAACGACGTCCTGACGAGCCTCGTCGCGATGGGCCACGAGGCGGAACCGCAGTGCGTCGGGGACGAGCGGCCCGTCGAGATGCTGGAAGATCGCCCGGAGGGCGGCGTGGAACCCGTCACCGCGCAACTGGTGCTCGAGTTGGCGAACCGTGGCCGCGAAGTCCGAGAAGCGCAGCGTCTGGTCGATGTTCACCACTCCCCTCGTGGGGGCACCAGCGGCGTAGGCGGTGGCGACGACGGCCCCGAGCGAGTGACCCACGACGAGGGGCCGGTCGAGGCCTGCTGCGTCGACCACCGCGGCGAGATCCATCGCCATCGCCAGCGCCGAGTAGTCCTCGGCGTCCCCCGAACGCCCGTGACCCCGCAGATCGAGCCGCACCACCGTGTGGTCGGCCGCGAGGCGCTCGTCGAGGGGCTCCCAGTCAGCCGAGGAGTCGGTGATGCCATGGACGAGGACCACCGGCGGTCCGGACCCCGTCACCTCGAAGTGGATGCGAACCCCGTCGGCGGTGGTGGTCTCCATCGGCGCATGCTGCCACACCGACGATCCCTGCGGACCGGAGCTCCCTCCCTGCTGACTAGGGCAGGTTCCACCTCGG
>SKKL01000206.1 GCA_007121465.1 Acidimicrobiales bacterium
GTCACCCCCGTCGAGGAGGTCACCGGATCGCCCGAGATGCTGTCGGACCGAGTGAAGACCCTCCATCCGAAGATCCACGGCGGGCTGCTCGCCGATCTCGACCTTCCCGAACACCGGGCCGATCTCGAGGCCCAGGGAATCGAACCGTTCGGTTTGCTGGTCTCGAACCTCTACCCGTTCCGCTCCGACCCCTCCATCGCGCTGATCGACATCGGTGGGCCGGCCATGGTGCGGGCCGCGGCGAAGAATCACGCCCATGTGGGGGTGGTCACCGATCCGGCCGACTACGAGACCGTCCTCGCCGAGCTGGGGGAGCACGGTCACCTGAGTGTGGCCACCCGCCGGCGGCTGGCCCGCACCGCGTTCGCCCACACGGCGGCCTACGACGCGGCGATCGTCGGCTGGTTCGACGACACCGATGCCAGCCTCGCCGCCGACGCCGGTGAAGGACCGTCGTTGCCGCCGACGGTCCACCTCGCCATCGAGCGGGTCCAGGATCTGCGCTACGGCGAGAACCCCCACCAGGTGGGAGCCCGTTACCGGGCGGTCGGCGAGGCGAGCTGGTGGGACGACGTCGAGCAGCACAGTGGTCTCCCGTTGTCCTACCTCAACCTCTACGACGCGGCCGCGGCCTGGACGCTCGTGCACGACCTCGGCACCCGACCCGCGGTGGCGATCATCAAGCACGCCAATCCGTGTGGAGTGGCGGTCGCCGACGACCTGCCCTCCGCCTACCGTCGGGCCTTCGAGTGCGACGAGCGGTCGGCGTTCGGCGGCATCGTCGCCCTCAATCGGGTGGTCGACGCCGACACCGTCGAGGCGATGGTCGCCGCCGCCCAGGCCGACGTGGTCATCGCCCCTGGCTACGACGACGGGGTGCTCGATGCGTTGCGCAAGAAGCGCAAGAACACACGCCTCCTCACCGCTCCGGCGCCCACGGGGCACCCGCTCGAGCTGCGTCAGATCTCCGGCGGCTGGTTGGTCCAGGACGCCCACCACTTCGCCCGTCACCGGTCGGACTGGGAGGTCGTCACCAAGGTGGAACCCACCGACGACCAGTGGGCCGACGCCGAGCTGGCCTGGCGAATCGGTGGCTACGTGAAGTCCAACGCCATCGTGCTGGTGCGCGACGGTGTCGCCTGGGGAATCGGCGCGGGCCAGCAGAACCGGGTCGAGTCGGGCGAGATTGCGGTCAAGAAGGCCGCCGGCCGCGCCGCCGGTGGCGCATGCGCCAGCGACGCGTTCTACCCGTTCCCCGACGGCATGGATGCGCCGGCCGACGCGGGGTGCGCCGTGGTCATCCAGCCGGGAGGCGCCATGCGCGACGATGATGTCGTCGCCAAGGCCGACGAGCTCGGCCTGGCCATGGTGTTCACGGGCGAGCGCCATTTCCTGCACTGAGGGGTGAAACCTTCGCGGCCCTGGCCCGTCTCGGGGTGAGGGACCGACCCCGACTTCCCCATCGAAGGAGAACCACATGAGCGACGGGTGGCATGACGACCCGTTCGGGCGATACCCGAAGCGGTACTACGACGGAACCCAGTGGACCCACCACGTAGCCGACCACGCGGGCACCACACAGGCCGATCCCATGGGCACCCAGCCCAACCCGGCTGGTGCGCCAACCGCTCCGCCAGTGAGCACGATGCCGGCGGGCTATGGCACCGGGCCCAAGAAGTCCGGTGCGGTGTTGCGGTTCCTGGCCCGACTCATCGATGGCGTCATCATCGGCGTGCCGCTGTACCTCGTGCTCGGGGCGATGTTCGACGACATGTTCGCCTTCGACACAGCCGATGGCGCCGACTTCGAGTTCAACTTCCCAATCGGGGCGCTGATCCTCCAGATCGGGGTGTACGCCGCTTACGACATCTACATGCACGGCACGTTCGGGCGCACCATCGGCAAGATGGTGGTCGGGGTCACTGTCGTGACGGCGGCCGACGGATCGAAGATCGACTATGGGATGGCGACGGTTCGATTCCTCGGTTGGCTGATCTACTACATCCCCTTCATCGGGTGGATCTTGTTCATCGTCACGGTGGTGAAGGGCTTCTCGGATCCGAAGGGCCAGACGATTCACGACAGCATCGCCAAGACGATGGTGGCGAGTTCGTCCAGCGTCAAGGGCTGACCGCGGGCCGGGGTGTGGCCGGGCGGGCGGCCCGGCCACACCCCGGCTGCCGCGACGGGCGTCACAACCGGTAGGTTCGGGCCTCGCAGGTGACGACGACCGGGAGCGCGGAATGGCCGGAGGGTGGCACGAGGACCCGCTGGGGCGATACGCACAGCGGTACCACGACGGGGAGGGCTGGACCAGCTTCGTGAGCAACGCGGAGGGGGTCACCGAAGACGACCCCCTCGGCACCCAGCCGAGTCCGCCGGGAACTCCGAAGGCCCCGCCGGTGCAGGACGCCCCCGACGACGGGGCGCTTCCGGGCAGCCCCTGGGCCCGTCTCGGCGGTGCGCTGATCGACGGGCTGGTCGTGGGGGTCCCCGCCTTGATCGTGGCGCTGGTCGTCTTCGACACCGACCTCGATCTCGCCACTACCGACGGAGACCTCCCCGATATCCCTCTGTCGGTCCTGTTCTTCGTGTCGGGGGTGTTCGCCCTCTACGAGACGCTCATGGTGGGACGCTTCGGGCGGACTGTCGGCAAGATGGCGGTTGGCCTCACCATCGTCACTCGCAACGACATTGCTCTGCCGACCTACGGTGTGGCCGCCAGTCGGGCGCTCGCCTACGCGGTGCTGTACAGCATTCCGATCGTCGGGATCATCGCCCTCATTGCCATGGCGATCATGATCTTCGCCGATCCACTCCGTCAGACCCCGCACGACAAGATCGCCGGAACGGTCGTGGCGCGCACGAAAACGCTCCCCGCACCCACCACCCCGGGGTGAACGATCCGGCGAGCGGCCCGACCCGCGATACTGGGACCGTGACCGCACAGACCCTCGACGGACAGGCCGTCGCCGACCGCATCCTCGCCGACCTCGAGCAGCGGGTGACCGCGCTGGCCGAGCAAGGGGTGACCCCCGGGCTCGGCACCATCCTCGTGGGCGACGACGGGCCGAGCGCCCGGTACGTGTCGATGAAGCACGAGGACTGCCAGAGCGTCGGCATCGCCTCGTTCCACCGTCACCTGCCGGCCTCCTCCAGCCAGGCCGAGGTCGAGGCCGTGGTAGACGAGTTCAACGCAGAAGCGGGGATCCACGCCTACATCCAGCAGCACCCGTACCCCGACGGGCTCGACTACGAGGCCGCGGTGCTGCGGATGGATCCGGCCAAGGATGCCGATGGGCTCCACCCGGTCAACCTCGGCAAGCTGGTCATGGGCACTCAGGGGCCTCGGCCCTGCACGCCGGTGGGCATCGTCGAGCTGCTGGCCGCCCACGGAATCGATCTCAAGGGCAAGCACGTGGTGCTCGTCGGGAGGGGGCTCACCATCGGCCGTCCCCTCGCCAACCTGCTCACCCTCAAGGAGCCGGGTCTGAACGCCGCGCTCACCGTGGTGCACACCGGGGTCGCCGACCTCGGGCATCACACCCGGCAGGCCGACGTCCTGGTTGCCGCTGCTGGTTCGCCGAGGCTGATCACCACCGACATGGTGCGTCCCGGAGCGGTCGTGGTCGCTGCCGGGGTCAGCTTCGAGGGCCGCAAGGTCGTCTCCGACGTGGCCGAAGACGTGGTTGAGGTGGCCTCGTGGTTGTCGCCGCGCATCGGCGGGGTCGGCCCGATGACGAGGGCCATCCTGCTGCGGAACTGTGTCGAGGCCGCCGAGCGGTCGGTCGACGGGTAGCTACCTCAGCTCGAGGCCAGCCCGAGGTTGGTGGCGATCTCGCGGGTCGCGGTCGACCGGTTGAGCGTGTAGAAGTGCAGCCCGGGCACACCCTCGTCGAGGAGTTGCTGACACAGCTCGGTCGCCACCTCGACGCCGAGGGCGCGGACGGCGGAGGCGTCGTCGCCCAGGGCCTCGAATCGGGCGGCGAGCTCGGGTGGGAACGCCGCGCCGGACAGCTCGGCGAAGCGCTTGATCTGGCGCAGGTTGGTCACCGGCATGATCCCCGGGATGACCGGCGTGTTGCAGCCGAGGGTGGCCAGTTCGTCGACCATCCGGAGGTGGTCGTCGGCCCGGAAGAAGAACTGGGTGACACCGAAGTCGGCAGCGGTGAGCTTGATGGCGAGATGCCGGCGGTCGGTCGCTGAGTCAGGGGAGCGGGGGTGGCCCTCAGGATGGGCGGCGACACCGACGGAGAAGCTGCCCACCTCCCGCACCAGTTCCACGAGTTCGAGGGCGTAGGTGAAGTCGCCGGTGGGGGCGGCGCCGTCGGCGGGTGGGTCGCCGGCGAGGGCGAGGATGTTCTGCACGTCGCCTTGCTGGTACTCCTCGAGCAGCGAGACGACCTCGGTCCGGGTGTGGCCCATGCAGGTGAGGTGGGCCATGGCGGTGAGCGGTGTCTCGGCCTCGATGCCGAGCACGATGTCACGGGTGCGTTCACGCGTGGAGCCGCCGGCACCGTAGGTCACCGACACGAACGAGGGGTTCAACGGCTCGAGCTCGCGGATGGCTTTCTCGAGTTGGCGTTCGGCTTCGTCGGTCTTCGGCGGGAAGAACTCGAACGAGACGGTCGGCCCTGCCGCCAGCAGGTCCCGGATGTAGGTCATGGCCGACAGGTTAGGCCCCTGTCCCCGACGTGAAGCACGTGAGACCGGCTCTACGATGAGCTCGTCCGATCGTGAGGGGTGAGCTGGGTTGTTCGAACCGTTCTTCTCCCGTTTCGCGGTGTCGCCATCCGGCGAGCCCGGCGAAGCGGCCTGGGTCGACGATCGCCTCGGGTCGGTGGTCGGCTACGACGAGCTGATGGCGGTCGCCGCCGGCTCGTCGTTCGACAACGGGATCTACCGCCTCCACTCCAGGGAGTCGGCCGCGACCGGCCAAGCGGCGGCGGTCGCGGCGTTCCCGAGCCTGGAGGGTCGGGGAGCGGTGTTCGCCTACGACTGGCTCGGCCGCCAGTTCGCCCTCGACTTCGCTCGCCTGTCCGGGGACCAGCCGATGGTCTTGATGCTGGAACCGGGGACCGGGGAGGCGTTGGAGGTCCCGGCGACGTTCGTCGACTTCCACGACACCGAGCTCACCGAGTTCGCCGACAGCGCCTTGGCGAGCGAATTCTTCGCCACCTGGTCCGCTGCCAATGCCGATGAGGTGCCACTCGCTCACTCGGACTGCGTCGGCTACCTGGTCCCGTTGTTCCTCGGCGGCGAGGACGCGGTCGAGAACCTCGAGGTCGTCGAGTTCGACGACTACTGGTCGGTGCTCTCCCAGATCCTGCAACAGGCCCGGGACGACAGCGACGGTGGCCCGGCCCCTCGTGGGGACCGGGCCACCGGCTGATCAGGCCAGCCTGGCCTTCAGGGCGTCGTCGAGGGCGTCCATGAAGTCCTCGGTGGTGAGCCAGTCCTGATCGGGGCCGACCAACAGGGCGAGGTCCTTGGTCATCTTGCCGCTCTCGACGGTGTCGATGATGACCTTCTCGAGGGTCTCGGCGAAGTTGACCACGTCGGGGGTGCCGTCGACGGTTCCTCGGTGGATGAGGCCACGGGTCCAGGCGAAGATCGACGCGATCGGGTTGGTCGAGGTGGGGTTGCCCTTCTGGTGCTCGCGGTAGTGGCGGGTCACCGTGCCGTGGGCGGCCTCGGCCTCGACGGTCTGGCCGTCGGGAGTCATGAGCACCGAGGTCATCAGGCCGAGGGAGCCGAAGCCCTGGGCGACGGTGTCGGACTGCACGTCACCGTCGTAGTTCTTGCAGGCCCAGACGTACCCGCCCTCCCACTTCATGGCGGCGGCGACCATGTCGTCGATGAGGCGATGCTCGTAGGTGAGCCCCGCGGTCTCGAACTGATCGGCGAACTCGGCGTCGAAGACCTCCTGGAACAGGTCCTTGAACCGGCCGTCGTAGGCCTTGAGGATCGTGTTCTTGGTCGACATGTACACCGGGTAGTTGCGGGACAGGCCGTAGCGGAACGAGGCCCGGGCGAAGTCGCGGATCGACTCGTCGAGGTTGTACATGCCCATGGCCACGCCGCCATCGGGGAAGTCGAAGACGTTGAACTCCATCGGCGCGCCGCCGTCGGCGGGCGTGAAGGTCATGGTGAGGGTGCCAGGGCCGGGCACCTTGAAGTCGGTGGCGCGGTACTGATCGCCGAAGGCGTGGCGGCCGATGATGATCGGCTTGGTCCAGCCCGGCACGTAGCGCGGGATGTTGCCCATGATGATCGGCTCGCGGAAGACCACACCGCCCAGGATGTTGCGGATCGTACCGTTGGGCGACCGCCACATCTGCTTGAGGCCGAACTCCTCGACCCGGGCCTCGTCGGGGGTGATCGTGGCGCACTTCACGCCGACCCCGTGCTCCTTGATGGCGTTGGCCGCGTCGATGGTGACCTGGTCGTCGGTGGCGTCGCGGTGCTCGATCCCGAGATCAAAGTATTTCAGGTCCACGTCGAGGTAGGGCAGGATGAGCTTGTCCTTGATCATCTGCCAGATGATCCGGGTCATCTCGTCGCCGTCGATCTCGACGATGGGGTTGGCCACCTTGATCTTCGCCATGATTTCTGGTCCTCGCAGGGGGGTGGACGGTACGGCGAGCGACGATACTACAAGTGGCAGACAAGTGACAGGGCCGCCGCGTGGCGAATCGGCTACCGTACGGCGTACGGGGTCGGGACCGAACCCAGGGGAAAGATGACCGTCGACGACCAACCGACCTCGGTGCTCCGCCGAGGAGCACGCCTGCTGGTCCGCTACGTGCGGATGCATCCGCGCACGTTCGCGATCGCCCTCGTCGGTGCCGTCATCTTCTCGGGGACCCTCGTCGGCGGCACCATCGTCCTCGGCTGGGTCACCGACGACCTCATCATCCCCGCCGTGCGCGACGGCGAGGTCGGTTTCTCGACCGTGTTCGCCGGAGTCGCCGCCCTCGTCGGCATGGCCATGGCCCGCTCGGTCGGGGTGGTCATCCGCCGCTACTTCGCGGCCATGACCACCTTTCGCACCCAGGCCACCCTCCGTCGCGAGGTCACCGACACCTACCTCGACGTCCCGCTGGCGTACCACCTCGCCCACCCCACCGGGGAGCTCCTCGCCCACGCCGATGCCGACGTCGAGGCCGCGACAGACGTCATGCAGCCCCTCCCCTTCACCACCGGCGTGGTCGTCCTCATCGCCTTCTCGGTCGTCGCCCTCGCCCGGATCGACCCAGTGATCATGGGCATCGGCCTGCTCGTCTTCCCCCTGCTCACCATCCTCAACAAGGTCTACACGGCCAGGGTCGAAGTGCCGGCGGCGCTCGTCCAGCAGCGCATCGGCGAGGTGTCCAACGTCGCCCACGAGAGCTTCGACGGGGCCCTCGTCGTCAAGACCCTCGGCCGCGAGGACGCCGAGGTGGCTCGCATGGCCGCTGCGTCCGACGACCTGCGGGAGGCCCGCATCCGGGTCGGGCGCCTCAGGGCCGTGTTCGAACCCACCATCGATGCCATCCCCCAGGTCGGCACCATCGCCCTGCTCGTCGCCGGATCGTGGCGTCTCTCCGACGGCGCCATCAGCCCCGGCGACCTTGTCGCCGCCATGGCCCTGTTCGGGGTGCTCGCCTTCCCCATGCGGATCATGGGCTTCTTCCTCGAAGAGCTCCCCCGCTCGGTCGTGTCCCTCGACCGCATCGACCGGGTCCTCGACGCCCGCGACGCCTACCCGCCGACGGCATCGGGCGGCTCCGAGCTGCCCGTCGAGGCGCTGCGCGTGCAGATCGACGACCTCGCCTTCACCTA
>SKKL01000022.1 GCA_007121465.1 Acidimicrobiales bacterium
AATGGGGAATCCCCAACCCGAGCACCACAGGCATCACCACCGAGGACACCGGGGAGCTCGAGTTCCTCCTGGTGCTGGCCCGCGCCTGAGGGTTCACCCGGGCGTCACACCCCCTCCCTAGGCTGCAACCATCGGTGAGTCCGCTCACCCTCTCGTCCGGGACCACCAGCGGAGCAGTCCATGTCCACCACCGATTCCACCACCAACGCCGACGCATCCGAGGCCACGCTCCGACGCATCCGTGGCCTGCTCGACCAGGCGGAGAACACTCCCTACCCGTCCGAAGCCGAGTCGTTCGCCACCAAGGCCGCCGAGCTCATGGCTCGGCACCGGGTGGACGAAGCCTTGCTCGAGCGCCGAGGCCGGTCAGACCGCCCGGGCATCGTCGAGGTCGACGTCGAGCTCGGACGAGGCCAGTACGTCCGAGCCCGGCTGGCGCTGCTCGGTGCGGTGGCCGAGGCGTTCGACTGCCGCCTGCTCACCTCCTCGAGGCCCGAGGGCCGAGTGGGCCACGTCATCGGCGAGCAGCGCGACACCGACCGGGTGTCCCTGCTCTACACCTCGCTCCTCGTCCAGGCCACCCGCGCGGCCGATGTCGAGGAGACTCCGCGGGGCCAGGCCCGCGTCCCGTTCCGGAGGGGCTTCCTCGTCGGTTTCGCCGAGCGGGTGGGTGAGCGCCTCGCCGCCCGGATGGCCGAGGAGGTGGCCCGCCGTGAGAGCGCCGGGTCCGCTCCCGGCGCCACCGAGCCCACCGGCGGTCCCTCGGCTGCGCTGGTGCTCGCCGACCGCCGAGACCGGGTGAGCGAGTGGATCGACGACCACTACCCCCGACTCGGCCGCCTCGGGCGACCGACGCCGGTCCATGCAGGAGCCCACTCCCGAGGAAGTGCCGCAGGCGACCAGGCCGACCTCGGCGACCGCAGCGTCCGCAGCGCCCACCGCCGTCTCGGCCGGTGAGCGGCCCCCCGTGACCCCGGTCAGGGACCACCAACGGCAGCGCTGCTACGACGCCGAGAGTTCGGCGTTCGGGGGCACGACCATGGCCGTCGACCTCGACTGGGAGTCGGTCGTCGCTCTGGTCGCCACGGTCACCCATCACCCCTGGTGGCGGGGCCTCGGAGCCCCGCCACCCAGGCTGGCCCGAGCCCGCACCGATGCACGCCGCTCGGTCGCCGACGGAGTCACCATTCGCATCGCCCGCGACGGCCAACAGGCTCTGACCGTGGTCCACGAACTCGCCCACCACCTCACCACCCGGCTCGGCCGACCCGATCCCGGCCACGGTGCCTGGTTCCGATCCACCGAGTTGGAGCTGGTCCGACTGGTGGCCGGGGACCTGCCGCACTGCCAGCTCGCCGAGGCATTCGCGCACCATGGGCTGCAGGTCGAGCGATGGGACCGGCCTCCCTCGGCGGCGACCCATCGCTGCGATGCTCTCGTCCACGCCGGCCCCGGCCGTCTCCTCGGAGCGGTCCCCCTCCCCGCCGCCACCGAACCCGCTGACACGGCCACCGGTGGTGGCGAGTAGGGTCCGAGCCCATGGAGAGGGTGAACATCGATTCCGAGGTCGTGTCCGAGGTCAAGGTCGGCGGCGACTGGTACAGCATCAAGCACGGCAGCCTCCACATCGGTGAGTTGACCTGGACACGCGATGGGGAGACCCAGCTCGACTCCGGGCAGCTCGGCTTCACCTTCGAGATCTACGGCAGCCAGGCGCTGGTGGTGGCCGGTCCGCTCAGCGCCATCACCGCGGTGCGCTACAGCCAGCCGATCTGACTCCGTCCTCGGTCATCGGGGTTCGGCGACGGTGTCGTAGCGCACCTGTTCGGCCGCTCGTTCCGAATGGCGGGCCACGACCTCCCGCACCCTCTGGACCGCCGCAGGACCGAGTGAGTCATAGACGCCGGCAAAGGCTCGGCGGGCCTCCCAACCGGGCCACGGCTCGGGCAGCAACTCCGAGGGGAGCCGGGGGTCGGTCCACCGCATCGGCGCCCAGGCCTCCATGGTCCGGGTCCGGGCGACGAGTGCAGCAGCGGGGTCCGGCGCGTTGCCCCATCGCTCGGCCACCGCGTCGAATCGCACCACGAGCTCGTCGTAGTGGGCTGCCAGCTTGTCGAGACCCCAGGCAGCCACGGAGTCGACGCGCTCCCCCTCCACCAATTCGGCGCCGCAGAACACCCGCACTCGGGCCTCGGGCCACGGGGCGAGAGCGTCGGCCACGCGTTCGGCGCTCCCCCACGGTCGGATCCACAGCGCGTCCTGGAGCGGGGCATAACCCTGCAATCGGAGCCGCCGGCGAATACGCCGCCTGTCTTCGGCACGGTCGGCCGACAGCGAGTAGCTCACCAGGTTCCATTTCCGGTCCCACCGCGGTTCGGTGTCGGCGGTTTCCGCGGAGAACGTCAGGATCTGGCGGCCCCGCCTCTCAGCCTGGCGGGCCGCCTCGTCGGACAGTCGGTAGGCGGTGTGCCGACCCTGCTTGTGCCCCTCGACCCAACCCGTGCGCTGGACACGGCTGAGCGCGGCGCGGGCCGCATCGTCGGTGATGCCGAACTCGCCGAGGAGCTCGACCAGCGCCGCCGAGGGGATGTGCACGGTGGCACCGAACCAGTAGTCGCCGAGCAGCGTGAGCAAGAGCCCCTGGCTGGTGCTACCGGACCGCAGGAAGCGTGGCCCCCCGAGCCCGTTCTGGTCGTCCATCGCTCCTTACTGTAGGAGGGAGTGGGGTGGTGATCGCCGCCAGGGCGAGTCAGACGGGATCGACCTCGCCATACTTGCCGGATGGAACGCGCCGGGCAGACCCACGGCACATACGAACACCCTGCTGGCCGGGTCGCCTGGTGGTCCGTGGGGGACGGTCCCCCCGTTGTCCTCTGCCACGGCACACCCTGGTCGAGCTTCGTGTGGACGTCGCTCGCTTCCCACCTGCCTCATCGGCGGGCGATCGCGTGGGACATGCCGGGCTTCGGAAGGTCCGAACGGTCCCCGCAGGTCGACCTCGCCACCCAGGCGCAGGTGTTGGCCGACCTCCTGGATCACCTCGGCCTCGACCGTCCCGACATCGTCGCCCACGACATCGGCGGCGCAGTTGCGCTCAGGGCCCACCTCCTCCACCAGCGTCCGGTCGCCTCGTTGGTCCTCGTCGACGTCGTCGCGCTCCGACCCTGGGGGTCGCCGTTCTTCCGTCTGGTACGCGACAGCTCTGCGGTGTTCGGGGCCTTGCCTGCCAACCTCCACCGCGCTCTGGTCGCCGAGTACATCCGCGGTGCATCAGCCACGCAGCTGGGCGAGCACGACCTCACCGGGCTCGTCGACCCCTGGCTCGGATCGAACCAGGCGTCGTTCTACCTGCAGATCGCCCAGGCCGACGAGAGCCACACCATCGAGTTCGAGGACCGACTCGGCGAGATCGAGGTCCCCACCCTGGTCGCTTGGGGGAGCGCCGACAGCTGGATCCCGGTCGAGCAGGCGCATCGACTCGTCGCGGCGATCCCCGGCGCGGAGCTGCGCCTGGTCGACGGTGCGGGTCACCTGGTGATGCACGACGCCGAGGAGCAGTTCAACCGAGTTGTCAGCGGGTGGCTGACCGGCTAGCGGTGCTCAGCGGTCCGGCGCTCAGCCGAGAAGGGGGACGAGACGTCGGGCCGCACGGGCCGCGCCGTCGGTCGGGACCGGGGCGTAGTCGACCGGAGCGGCGAGCGCATCGAGCATGGCCGCGGCAAGCGACTCGGCGGTGGTGGTCGCATAGTCGATCGCTGTTCCCGCCCGATGACGCTCGAGTCGGTGCCGGACATGGATCTGCTGCTCGAAGTGGTTGAGCAGGGGCACGTAGAGGAACGGGGTACCGCTGGCGGTGAGTTCCATAGTGGTGGTGAGCCCACCCTGGACGACGGCGAGGTCGGCCGCGGCGAGGTGCCTGTGGAGATCGGGGATGTAGGACCGCTTCACGACACCCGGGGCGTCAGGCAGTGAGTCCGGGTCGAGTCTCGGGCCGGTCACCAGGGTCGTGTGCAGGCCCGGTAGCTCCCGGTGGACGATGCGGTGGGCGTCGATCACCAGACGGAGTAGCGCCTCGCCGATGCCCGACCCGCCCACGCTGGCGATGCAGGAGATGGCATCGTCGGGACAACCGAGCTCGCCGCGCGACGCCTGCCGGTCGGTGAACTCGGCGGGGTCGAATCCGGTGATGTAGCCGGTGAAGTCGTAGTGGTCCTCGGTCCACTCCCGCAGGCCGGGGAGTCCCGGTCCGAAGGATGCGTCGACGACGTCGGTGGGCTCCCCGACGAATAGGGCGAGGTCCCGGATCTCGGGATGCCGTTCGACGTGCTCGAGCATCTCGAGGTTGTAGTCCGCGGTGAGCTCGACGTCTCGCGGCCCCTTGCCCGGCATGGGTAGGTGCCCGACGAAGTCGGTCAGCCAGGCGAAGCGAGTGCGCTTCAGGCTCGGTTCCTCGTGGAGGAAGTGGTCGACGTCCCAGGCTTCGTCCCCGACGACGAGGTCGTATCGCCCCTCACGGACGGCCTCTTCGAAGACCATGAAGTTGGCGACCAGGATGCGGTCCATGCGCCGGAAGGCCTCGAAGACGTGGAGATCGTGGTCGTCGGTAGCCGCAAAGAGATGGGCACACTCGTTGTGGAGGGCCCGACTCGCCGGGTGGATCGCCTCGCCGCGGTCGGCCAGGACCCGGGTGACAGGATCCTGGGCGAGCCATTCGATGGTCGCGTCAGGAGCGAGTGCCCTCAGCTCCTCGGCGATGGCGACGTCGCGTCGGACGTGGCCGAGTCCGATCGGCGAGGAGAGGTAGAGCACGCGGGGACCAGCCGACGACCGTCTCGGGCGTCGCTCGGGCGGGGTGATGTGCTCCGCGAGGAAGTCGTCGATCAGGGTGTTGACCGTTGCGGGTCGCCTGGCATGAACACCATGACTTCCGCCATCGATGAGCTCGAGGCGACCACCGAGCAAGGAGGCGGCTTTGGCCGACCAGGCTGATGGGCAGACCTCATCGGCGGTGCCGTGCACCAACAGCACCGGGCAGCGAACATCCGCGGCGGTCTCGGCCAAGGGCCGTGCCTGCCAGGCCGAGGTGAGGTGGCCCAGCATGTGAGCGGTCAGCACCTCGGCGGTGGTCTCGAGCCCGTACTCGACTCCTTCCTCGTGGGCGAGCGTCGAGTGGGGCTCGTTGAAGCACAACTCGGTGAAGTACCGGACGAAACCCTCGAAGTCGCGTCGCCACGAGTGTTGGTTGAACCGCCAGACGCCGTCGTCGCGCCCGAGGTCCTCGGTGAAGCGGAAGATGGCGTGGCCGAGGTCGTAGTCCATTCCGAGGCCAAACGACCCGCCGATGGTCACCAGCGCGCTCACCCGATCGGGATGGGCAGCGGCGAGTTCGACACCGACCGGCGCCCCCTGGGAGAGCCCGACCACGACGGCCTCGTCGGTATCGGTCTCGTCGAGGAGGGCGACGATGTCGGCGATCCGGCGATCCCACGTGTACTGCGCGGGGTCGGTTGATCGATCGGACCGGCCGTGCCCACGGGGCTCGAGCACGAGCACCCGGTGGTTGCGGGCGAGGTGTGGGACCTGCAACTTCCACAGCCGCTTGTCGTTGATGGGGAATGCGGGCAGGAGCAGGATCGTCGGTGTGCCGGATCCGTGGATCTCGTAGGCGACACCCACTCCATCACGATCGAGCAGACCCAGATAGGGCTCGCGACCGTTCATCGTTGCGCTCCCCGCTCGAGCACACCGATGAGTTCGTCGACCGCGGCGAGGATGTGGTCGTGGTCGACATCGATGCCGGCCAGGCGGTCGAACAACATGCCCGCCTGAGAGGAGCGAACGATGCCCGCCACCCCGCGGATGATCGGGTCGTCGAGCTCCAGGCCGTACTCCTCGGCCGCGGCGCTGACGGCGTCGCTCAACAGGTCGCTCCAGGCCTGGGTCGTCCGCAGCAGGCCCGGCCGGCAGGCGGGCATGTTCCACGCCGCCGCCGAGAGCTCCGCGAAGAGCTTGGGGTAGCCACCTTCGAGATCTTGCTCGAACCAGTCCATCGCCTGCCGCCACTTTTCCCTGAACGGTCGGTCCGACTCGTACATGGCCCTCTGGCGGGCCGTGATGGTGTCGGTCGTTCGGTCCACCACCGCGACCACCAGCGCCTCCAGAGTCCCGAAGTGGTAGCGGATCGACCCGTGGGTCTGTCCGGCTTCGTCGGCGATTCGCCGGGTCGACAGGCCGCCCACACCGACGTCGATCAACAGGCGCTGGGTGGCGTCGAGCAGCGCGTCGGCGGTCGGGTGCCGAGTTGCGCCGGTGATCTGGGTTGCCATCGCGCCCCCTTGACAGGTTTCTCCACTCGGAGAATAGTAGTTCTCCACCTGGAGAACAAGAGGAGATCTGCCATGCCACCATCCACCGCACCCGCTCCGGCGCTCGACGAGGCCCGACTCGAGGCATTCCTCGGCTCGGTGGTCGGCGATGTCGGCGGCGCCGCCACCGTCGCCATGATCTGTCTCGGCGAGTCACTCGGTCTCTACGAGGCCATGACGGGAACGGGACCCCTCACCGCCGACCAGCTCGCCACCACAGCCGACTGCAATCCGCGCCTCGTGCGGGAGTGGCTGGATCAGCAAGCCACTGCCGGATACGTCGAGCACGACACCGTCACCGATGCCTACGAGCTACCGTCCGAGCACGCCATGGTCCTGGCCGAACGCACCAGCCCGGCCTTCGTCGCCGGAGGTCAGTGGGCGATCGCCTCGATCTTCAAGGACCTCGAGCGCACCATCGACGCGTTCCGTGGAGACGGTGGCGTGCCGTGGGGTGACCATCACCCGTGCCTGTTCCACGGCACCGCCGAGTTCTTCCGCCCGTCGTACGAAGCCAACCTCACCTCGAGCTGGATCCCCGCCCTAGACGGCGTCGATGAGCGCCTGCGTGCCGGTGGCCATGTGGCCGACGTCGGCTGCGGGCACGGGCACTCGACGGTGCTCATCGCCGCCGCCTATCCCGCCGCCGAGGTGGTCGGTTTCGATCCCCATGCCGGCTCGGTGGAGGCCGCACGTGACTCCGCCGCGGCTCGCGAGCTGACCAATGTCCGGTTCACCGCCACTCCCGCCGATGGCTACGACGGCCGCTACGACCTGATCGTCTTCGGCGACTGCCTCCACGACATGGGCGACCCCGTCGGCGCCGCCCGACACGCTCGATCACGGCTGACCGAGATCGGAACGGTCATGGTCGTCGAACCATTCGCCCTCGATGACCGCTCGGCCAATCACGGCACCCTCACCGCCAAGCTGTTCTACGGCGCGTCGACGGGGATCTGCACCCCGAGTGCGCTGTCCCAGCCGGGCGGCATGGCACTCGGCGCCCAGTCGGGAGAAGCCGGAATGCGCGAGGTGTTCGACACGGCGGGGTTCACCCACTTCCGGCGGGCGGCCGAGACCCCCTTCAACATCGTCTACGAAGCACGCCCATGACCGAACACCCGGTCGCCCCCTCGCTCGCAGAGCTGATCGGGGATGCGCCCCGCGAACCGCTCGACCACACCGACGGCCGGTCCGGGGGAAGCCTCGAACGGGTGACGATCGACGGCGAGACCTATGTCCTCAAACACCTCGACGCGAGGTCGGACCAACATGCTCCACGTTCGGGCGAACGTGGACGATCCGACGGTCGATCGTCTCGCCAAGTCGTTCAGCTCGAACGTCGTCATCGCCGGTCAGGGACCGTCCGGAACGCTACGGCGTGAGGCCACCGACGCCGGTGTTCCGAC
>SKKL01000036.1 GCA_007121465.1 Acidimicrobiales bacterium
ACGCCGACCGAACGGACGGGTCGCAGCGCACGCAGATAGCCCCATGCGGCGACGAGGACCATGAGTCCCACGACCACCAAGTTGGCGATCTGGACCCATCCCCACGGCCCGTTCGCCAACACCCGGACAGCCGTGATCGACGCCGCCACCACCCTGTTCCTCCAGTCGGGCTACCCGGGCACGAGCATGGACGAGATCGCCGACGCGGCCGGGGTCTCCAAGCGGACGCTCTACAACAACTGGGCGGACAAAGAACACCTGTTTCGCACCGTGGTGTTGGAGGCCAGTCCGGTCGCCCGCCAGCTGGCCGATGAGATCACCGACGAGCTCGCCGCGCCCGACGACCTCCACCTGGCACTGACCTCGATCGCCCAGCGCCAGATCCGGGCCGCCACCAGCCACCGCCTGGTGAAGCTCCGTCGGCTCCTGATCGGCGAGGCCCACCGCTTCCCCGACCTGGCCGCCGAGTACTACGACCTCGCTCCCGGCACGGTCATGGCGGCGATGGCAGCGGCCTTGGAGCGTCTGGCCAGACAAGGATCGTTGCGCGTCGACGACCCCACCCGCGCCGCCGAGCACTTCGCCTTCCTCGTGCTCGGCGCCAGCCTCGACCGGGCCTTGTTCACCGTCGAGGCCGACGACGACCCGCCCGACGAGCGGCTCGACACCGTGGCCGAAGACGGCGTCCGCGCATTCCTCCGCGCCTACGCCACCGACGGATCTCAGCCCACCCGACCCGCCCCCTGACATAGTGGTCCGATGACCGAGACCGTCGCCCTCCACGTCAACCGGACCCGCCACGGGGAGACCCGCCAGGTCCACCACGAGCTCGGCCCGCTGGCCGAGGGCCAGGTGCGGTTCCGCGTCGACCGCCTGGCGGTGACCGCCAACACCGTCACCTACGCCGTGGTCGGCGACTCGCTCGGCTACTGGGACTTCTTCCCGACCGGTGATCCCGAGTGGGGCCTGGTCCCCGCCATGGGCTGGGCCGATGTGATCGAGTCCGCCCACCCCGACGTTCCGACGGGTGACCGCTTCTACGGCTGGTTCCCGATGGTGACCCACGTCGACATGCTCGTCAGCCCGACCAGCGAGGGCGTGCGCGACGACGGCCCCCACCGCACGGACCATGCAGCGGTCTACCGCACCTACACCCGCACCACCGACGACCCCCGCTACCCGAGACAGCGCCTCGACGACGAGGCCCTCGCCGACGCCGAGGACCGCCACGCCCTCCTCCGGGGACTGTTCCTCACCGGATTCCTCGCCGACGCCCACCTCGACACCGACAGCTACTTCGGCGCCGAGCAGGTGATCGTGCTCTCGGCGTCGTCGAAGACCGCCATCGGCTTCGCCACCCCGGCGTCGACGCGAGCCCTGAAGGTCATCGGGATCACCTCAGCCGCCAACCTCGACTTCGTTCGCTCCCTCGGGTGCTACCACGACGTCGTCACCTACGACGAGATCACCACCCTCCCCGTGGTGCCCTCGGTGTCGGTCGACATGGCCGGCAACGGCGCCGCGCTCGAAGCGGTCCACACCCACCTCGACGGCCAGCTGCTCCACTCGATGATCATCGGCAAGAGCCACCACGACTCACCGCCCGCGACCTTCACCGCCGGGCCCACCCCCCAGTTCTTCTTCGCCCCCACCGCCGCCGGTCGCCTCCTCGAGAGCTGGGGGCCCGAAGAATTCCAGCGTCGAGCCGACACGGCCACCCACGAGTTCGTCTCCGCCAGCAACACATGGCTGACGGTGCAGCGCAGCCACGGCCCCGACGCCGCTGCCACCACCTGGGACGAGGTCTACGCGGGATCCGTACCCCCCAACATCGGGCGGATCATCTCCCTCCACGACTAGTCGACCGGCGTCGAGGTGCTCGCCAGCGTCGCGCAGATCTGGTGGTGACGGACCAGGAAGGCCTGCTCGTCGAAGCGCTTGCGGCGCATCCAGCTCGTCACCTCGAAGTTGCACTTGCTCGCGTTGCAGGACCGGCAGGCGGGCACGACGTTGTCGATCGTGTACCGGCCACCGCGCGACAGCGCGAGGACACAATCCTTCTGCATGGCGTCACCGCTCGTTCCGCAGTAGGCACAGCCACCCCACGCCTCCTTCAGCACCGTCCACTGCGCTTCGGTGAGGTCGTTGACCGCTCGGTCCATGCGACGCTTGCGCCGCCGCGCGTACCGGTCCTTGCGCGATCGACCACCTGCCATGACCCCACGCTACGGCCAACTCGTGGCGGGATCGGGGACACCCCCGCACCGCCTCACCGATCGCGCCGTCAACGCTAGGTTTCGCCCATGGACGTGATGGTCGGGTTCTCCGCCGAGCTCGGGCTCCTACGTGCTGCCGATCAAGAAGGCCGTCCGGGAGGCCGAGGGCATCGACGACGGCGACACCGTCGACGTGACCCTGCGCATCCTCGTCGACTGAGCTCGTCGCCGAACCGCCTAGCCCTGCGCCGGGTGCTGGTCGATGAACGCCACGATGTCGGCCGCCACCTCGGCGCCTCGATCCTCCTGGATGAAGTGGCTGGCCTCGTAGACCCGATGCTCGATCCCAGGTAGCTGGGCGCCCGGGATGCTGGCCCGGAAGTCCTCGCCCATCACGAGGTAGGTGTGCGGGCAGCGGTCGCCCCAGATGGTGAGGACGGGCCGATCGAACGCCTCGAGCACCTCCCACGCCTGGTCGTTCACGAGTCGCTCGGGGTCGTCCTCGGTGATGGGAACGAGCAGCGGGAACCGACGGGCGCCCGCCACGAACTCCTGGGTGGGATAGGGGGCGTCGTAGGCCGCGAGGACCTCGTCGGACAGTGCGCTGAGGCACCATCCCGGCGCGATCTTGGATGGCCACAGCTCGGCGACCTCTTGGGCGTAGACCCGCCACAGCAGGAAGTAGAGGATGCCGCCCTGTTCGACGAGGGCGTGCACCGCGTCGGCGTCGATGCGGTCCTCGTCGTCGACGGTGTCGCGCCAGCCGATGCCGAGCAGCGCCTCGAGCATCTCGGGCGGTAGGCGCTCCTGAGGAGCGATCCCGGGCAGGCCGGGACCCGAGCGGGGGAGGCCGGTGTTGGAGAACACCAGGCGGGCGAACCGGTCGGGGTCCTGGCCGACGACCCGGCCGCCGATCAGGCCACCCCAGTCCTGTCCGAAGAACGTGATGCCCCGAAGGTCGAGCGCGTCGAGCAAGGCTCGCACCCAGCCCGTGTGGCTCGTGTAGGTGTAGGCCTCAGGGTCGGTCGGCTTGTCGGAGCGACCGAAGCCGATGAGGTCGGGGACGATCACCCGGTGCCCGGCCTCGACCAGCGGCGGGATCATCTTCCGGTAGAGATAGCCCCACATGGGTTCACCGTGGAGCAGCAGCACCGTTTCGGCGGCGTCGGCGGGACCGGCATCGACATAGGCCATGCGCAGGCCCGGCTCGACCTCGAGGTAGTGAGGTTCCCACGGGTAGTCGGCGATGTCGGCGAAGCGCTCCTCGGGCGTGCGGAGAACGCCGGGTCGGGGATCGGACGCCACCTCGCTCATGGGGTCGAGGCGATGAAGTCGACCAGCACCGTCGCCAACTCGGGTCCGCGGTCCTCCTGGAGGAAGTGGCCCCCGCCCTCGATCGTGGTGTGGGGCTGGCCCTCGGTGCCGGGGACCTTGGCGCGGAACGGGGCGTCACCACCCTTGGTGATCGGGTCCGAGTCGCTGAAGCAGAGCAGGAACGGCCTGTCGAACCGCTCGAGCACCCGCCACGCCGCCTCTTGGTCGGGCGTGGCCGGGTCATCGGGTGTCGACGGGACGAGAGCCGGCATGATCCGGGCCCCCGCCTTGTAGGTGTCGTCGGGGAACGGGGCGTCGTAGGCGGCGATCACCTCGGCGGACAGGTCGGTGGTGCACCCCCCGTTGATGAGCGCTCCGACCGGGAAGTTGTCGGTCTCCTGGGAGAAGCGCTGCCAGGCCAGGAACGCCTCGCTCGCCGGTCCGTGTCCGGTGGGCAGGCCGGTGTTGCCGATGGCGACGCGAGTGAAGCGGTCCGGGTCGGCGGCCACGAGCCGGAGGCCGATCAGGCCGCCCCAGTCCTGTCCGAAGAAGGTGATGTCGCGCAGATCGAGCCGGTCGAACAGCGCCTGGCGCATCCACTCGACGTGGCGGGCATAGGAGTGATCCGACCGTTCGGTGGGCTTGTCACTGCGACCGAATCCCACCAGGTCGGGGACGACCACCCGGTGGCCGGCCGCGACCAGGGTGGGGATCATGTGGCGGTAGAGGAAGCACCACGACGGCTCGCCGTGCAGAAGGAGCACCGGAGCGGCGTCAGCCGGGCCCTCGTCGAGGTAGTGGACACGGAGCGCGCCACCCTCGCCATCGTCGATCTCGACGTAGTGCGGGGCGAACGGGAAATCGGGAAGGCCCTCGAAGGCCTCGTCGGGGGTGCGGAGGATCTGCATCACGTGCTCCTGTTGGTGGGCGGGCCAGATGGCGCGGCGCAGGGGTTCTACTGGCGGGACATCTCGGCGCGGGCGGTCGTGGCGGCGGAGTCGCCGAAGGTGTCGGGGCTGGCCTGGATCACGATCTCGCGGAGCGTGCCGGTGAAGGCGAAGGGCGCGGGATAGCGGTCGGACACCGCCGAGCCGTGGTCGGCTCCGATGCTGGGCCCGATCGACGAGATCATCCGCATGAAGAGGGTCAGATCGGCGTGGCCGACGTCGTGCCCGTCGATGCTGAGCGACGCCGTGCCCGCGAACCCGTCGAGTCGGCGCAGCCGCAACCCCAACGACACGTCACCGACAGGGACCTCGGCATCGGACTCGACGATCGTGTGGTCACCGAACGCGTTGTAGTCGAGAACGAGACGGCGGCCCTGGACGAACAGGGAGAACCCCGAGTTCTCGGTCCCGGTGGCGAACAGCACGCCCTCGTCGCCCGGACGGGTGGCGACGCTCGCGGTGAGGTCGAAGCTGCGACCCCCGATGGCGGGACCGGCCTGCCCGGGGAGGGGCGACATCGGCGGCCGGTACACATAGCGCCGATCGGCCGGATGGGGAGAGCGGTCACGGAAGCGGGCGCCGAACAGCTCGATGGTGCGATCGTCGAGCGGCAGTACGCCGAGACGTTCGGCCTCGGACCACCACAGATCGATGAGCTCGCGCAGGCGTTCGGGTTCCCGGTCGGCCAGGTCGTTCGTCTCCGACGGGTCGACGGCGAGGTGGTGCAGCTCCCACGGCTCGGTGTCGTAGTCGGCGCCGGCCACGTGCTTGCAGACCGCCTTCCACTCCCCCGCCACGATGGCCCGGCTCCCCGCGTTCTCGAAGAGCTGCACCACGTTGGTCGCCGGCGCAGCGGAGTCGGCGAGCGCCGCCACGAACGAGTGACCAGTGACGGGAAACTGCTCGAGCCCGTTGCGCACGGCGGGCGGCTCGATCCCGAGCAGCTCGTAGATGGTGGGGGCGATGTCGGCCACGAAGGTGAACTGGTTCCGCTTCGTGCCGGCCTGGTCGGCATCGATTCCTGCCGGCCAGTGCACCACCATCGGCACGTGGACCCCGCCTTCGTGGGTGTTCTGCTTGTACCAACGGAACGGGGTGTTCCCGCACTGGGCCCAACCCCACGGGTAGTTGGTGTGGCTCCGGGGTCCGCCGATGTCGTCGATGCGCTCCACGGCCTCGTCGGGGGTCTCGAGGATGCCGTTGAAGAACTTCATCTCGTGGAGCACCCCATAGGGCCCACCCTCCTGGGAGGCACCGTTGTCGGCGAGGACCACCAGCAGCGTGTTGTCGAGCTGACCGAGTCGCCGGAGCCCGTCGACGAGGCGGCCGATCTGGACGTCGGTGTGATCGAGGAAGGCGGCGAAGGCCTCCTGGAGCCGGGCGGCAAGGCGCTGCTGGTTCTCGGGCAGCTCGTCCCACGGCTCGACACCGGGGTTCCGCGGGGCGAGCACGGTGTCGGGCGGGATCACGCCGAGCTCGAGCTGGCGGGCGAACCACCGCTCGCGCACTACGTCCCACCCCTCGTCGAAACGGCCCCGATACTTCTCGAGATATTCCGGCGGCGCCTGGTGCGGGGCATGGGTGGCACCGAACGCCACATAGGCGAAGAAGGGCCGGTCGGGTCGTACGCCCGTGCTGTCGGCGATCATCCCGAGCGCTTTGTCGACCAGGTCCTCGGAGAGGTGGTAGCCCTCGTCACCGCCCGATCGGCCGGGAGGCTCCACGGGGTGGTTGTCGGCGATCAGCTCGGGATGGAACTGATCGGTCTCCCCCTCGAGGAAGCCGTAGAACCGGTCGAAGCCGCGGGCGAGCGGCCACTGGTCGACGGGTCCGGCCGCCGAGCACTGCTCCATCGGAGCCAGGTGCCACTTGCCGACACAGAACGTGGCGTAGCCCGAGTCGTGCAGCACCTCGGCGACGGTGGCCGCATGGTTGCTGATGTGTCCGAGCTGGTTGGGAAAGCCCGTCCGGAAGTTCGACACCGCCCGCATCCCCACGGTGTGCGCATCCCGCCCGGTGAGCAGCGACGCTCGGGTCGGCGAGCAGAGCGGTGTCACGTGGAAGTTGGTGAACTGCAGGCCACCGGCCGCCAGCGCGTCGATGTGGGGCGTGTCGATCTCGGAGCCGTAGCAGCCGAACTGGGCGAAGCCCGTGTCGTCGAGGAGCACCACCACGACGTTCGGGGCGTCCTCACCGGGGTGGGGAGGCTCGTCGAACCACGCTTCCGACTCGACGTAGGTCCGACCGATCCGGCCATGGAACTGCTCGGCTCTCGCCACGCCCGCTCCCCCTTGTGCTCGACGACCTCCTCATCCGAACACCTGCGAGCCTCACTGTCAATTGATTCTGCGAGTGTGGCTCTCACGATCGTCGGCTGCTGGTACCGTCGCGACGTGGTCGATGCGGTGGTCCAGCCAGAGTCCGACGGTCGACGCGCCCGTCGTGAGCGCAACCGCATCGCCGTCGTCGACGCCATGTTCGAACTGCTCACCGAAGGCGGCCTCCCACCCTCGGTCGACGACATCGCCGAGCGGGCGCAGGTGTCGGTCTCCTCGATCTTCCGGTACTTCGACAACCTCGACGACCTCCAGCGACAGACCATCGACCGCTACTTCGAGCGCTTCGCCCCCCTCTTCGAGATCCCCGGCACCGGCGTCGACCTCGACGACCGCATCGCTGCGCTCGTCGATGCCCGGCTCACGCTCTACGAGGCCATCGCACCGATCGCCCGTCTCGCCCGGGTCCGCGCCAACGACCACCCTCTGATCGCCGCCACGCTGGCCGAGACCCGCCGCCTCCAGAGCGACCAGCTACAGAGCCACTTCGCTCCGGATCTGGTCGGGCTCACTCGCGCCGAGGCTGACGACCGGGTCGATTGCGTCGATGCCCTCACCGCCTTCGAGGCCTGGGACCTGCTGCAGGGAACACACCGCCGCAGCCGACCCCGGGTCCGCCGCGCCTGGTTCACCGGGTTGCGGGCCGTCCTGACCCCGACCTGATGGCGGGCCCGGAACGCAATCTCGTGGTTGCGACACCCCAACGGTGTCGCAACCACGAGATTTAGCCGGTGGACGGGTCCACCCTGGCCGCTGGCAAGAGTCCGTTGCTGTCGTAGAGACGCAATGCCTTCAGCGACAACCGGGTCATCTGCGAGAACTCCCCGATCGGGATCACTCGCCCCACCTCCCCCTCCTGGATCGGGCCCAGTCTCCCCCCACGGGACCCGACTCAGGAAGGGCCGCGTCAGGTCGCA
>SKKL01000092.1 GCA_007121465.1 Acidimicrobiales bacterium
ACCGCCTGGTGGTGGCGGGGCTCGGTCGTGCGGATGAAGTCGTCATAGGAGATGTCGAGGGAGTCCCAGGTCTCACGGAACCGGGTCGAGTTCCGGTCGGCCTGCTCCTGGGGGGTGACCCCCGCTTCGTCGGCGGAGCGCTTGACCTTCAGACCGTGCTCGTCGGTGCCGGTGAGGAAGAACGTCTCCTCGCCCAACAGACGGTGCCAACGGGCCAGCGCGTCGGCGATCACCGTCGTGTAGGCGTGTCCGACGTGGGGCGCGTCGTTCACGTAGTAGATCGGTGTCGTGACGTAGAAGCGGTCGGCCATGGGGTCCGATCCTACGGGGCCAGTGCCCTACCGGACGAGGCGATACCGACAGCGGCGGCTCAGCCCGACGGGTCGAGCAGGCATGGGAGATCGGTCTCACACCGAGCTCCGAGCAATCCGACTCTCACCACGACTGACCGCGACCCAGCCTCATTGAGAGTGCTGAAGCTGTACCCGACCAGTTCATCGGCCACGCTGTTGCTCCCCTGGTGCTCGGACTCGCCAAGTTCTCCGCTCCCAAGATCCTGTGCCGATCGAGCGGCATGAATCTCGAGGCGCCACTAGTCCTCGCGCATCAGACGGTCGCTCCACGGGCGTTCAGCACTGGTCGTGAGCACAACGCTGTCGACATCGCCCGGAAGCTCATCGATCGCGCGATGCAACGCGTCCACTTTGATTGATGTGTTGGTCACCCGTCGATAGGTGTTGGTCTCCCGGACGACGACGTCTCCCGACCGACCGCGAAAAGCGAACTCTTGACCAGCTGGTTCGAGCACTGGTCCGAGCTCGTGGAACTGGCGCCCCAGCTCTACGACCATGAACTCCATGAGCGAATCAGCCATCGGCTCGTTGCACCAGACCAGGAGCGCGTCACGAATCTCATACGACGTCCCACCGTCCGTGCTGCGGTCAACCTCCTCAATGGTGCAAACCCCATCCGGCATCGCTACCCGGTCAGCGCGGACCGTGTCCGAGCAGCCGGACAACGCCACGACCCCGAGCAGCCCGATCCACGCAGCGAAAACCGACTCGACCAAGGTGTTTCGGGTGCTCATGGGTGCTGTCTCACCGCCTTCTTCGCCAAGAAGTGAGGCAACCCACTCCCCGTCATGGGATGTATCCCAACCTCATGTCTCCTCGAATCTCCCCGGCCTGGTGGAGTCTGAGTCAGCGAGCTGCCCCGAAAGTAGCGCGGTCCTCCGAGCGGCTCGTCAGCCAGTGAGGACGGGGAACTCCTCGGCGGGTGACTCAACCCCCTGACACCAGGCCGTGGCGTTGGTACCATGGCCTCTCGACAATCAGGACCCCGTTGTCGTCCCACCGTTCGATCGCTCCTCAGGGGGCGCATACGGCCAGGACGTGTCCCATGGCATCAGGTCCACCGCAGCGACTGACCACTCAGGAGTCGGGTTCCGTTCTGACCCGACGCCCATCGGGTCGGGTCTACTCGGTGGGCGACGCGGTGATCGTGACCCCCGACGGAGTCCTCGACACCCGGTGCCTCGAATGGCTCCGAGAGGTCATCGCCCGCGCCGGACCGGGGCCAGTTGTCCTCGATCTCGACATGTGCGCACTGACCGACCCGAGGATGCTCGCCGAGCTGGTCGACGTCCGGCCGGCCGGATCGACCCTCGACCTCTGCATCGTGTGCAAACGCCCGACCGGCCGCGCCCTGTTGCGCCATCCGTCGCTCGGCTCGTCGCTCACGCTGTTCACCCACGTCGAGGACGCCGTCACCGCATGGCGGATGGAACGCGAGGGCTTCGGGAGCGGGTGGCGGGCCCGCGACGCTGACCACGACCAGACCCGACGGGGTCGCCGTTCGACCTCGCCCGACCGGATCGTGTCCTCGCCGATCGCCACGACTCCCAGCGGCATCGAGGGGAACACCACCGACGACAGCCCGTCGACCGAGGATCTTCCCACCATCTCCGACGTCGGGATCGCGGTGCGCCACCGGGGCCGGGTGCCGGGAGCCAGCGGTGATTTCTGGGACCTCTTCCCCACCGCCCGGGGCACCCACGGTCTGGTGATCGGCGACGTCACCGGATCGGGGCCCGAAGCCGCTGCTCACACCGCGGCGGTCCGGGGACGGATCCGCACCGCAGCGGCGGAGGATCCCCGACCGGATCTGGTGTTGCGGAGCCTCAACACCATGCTGCTCGACCGGCCAGGGACCGCCACCCAACTCACCGCCGTGTTCGCTCGCTTCCGCTCCTACCGAACCACGATGAGGATGCAACTCGTCCGGGCCGGGCACCCCTATCCGGTGGTACTCAGCCATCACGGCGCCGCCACCGTCCTTCGGCCGCGTGGCCAGCTCCTCGGCGCGTTCCCCAACCCCTTGCTCGAACTGACCACCATCGAGCTGCGGCCCGGGGATGCCTTGGTCCTCATCACCGATGGGTTGACCGACGACCGTTACTCCCCGCCGTCGGGCGCGGGGTTCGACGCCGTCGTCCGGTCGTTGCTCCCCGTCGCCGGCGCGACGTCGAGCGAGATCGCCGACGCCGCCTTCGCCCACGCGTCCCATGGCTCCGACGACGCCGCGGTGATCGTGCTCACGCACCGACACCACGACTGAGCACCGCGGTGGGTCCCGCGGACCAATCTCGGCGCGAAGCCACATCGACGCGACGGAGTTGCCGAACGATCGTCAGCGGAAAGGACGATCGGGATGCCAGAACGGGTAGCCAGTGTGGCGAACGAGGTCGCACGCCTCGCCCAGGAACGGGTGCACGAGATCCAGGCGATGACCGAGCGCACCAAGCTCCTGTCCCTCAACGCGCGGATCGAAGCCGCTCGCGCCGGCGAGCACGGCGCCGGTTTCGCCGTGGTCGCCCAGGTTCGCGGCACCCGCCTCACCGATCTGGCCCTGAACATGATCGACGTCATCGACCGCAACCTCTACGAGCGCACCTGCGACGTTCGGTGGTGGGCCACCGACGCGGCGATCGTCGGTGTCTGCGATGAACCCACGCCCGAGCGGGTCACCCGAGCCAGCCAACGACTCGGTGTCATCCTCGACTCCTACACGGTGTCCCTCGACCTGTGGATCGCCGATCTCGACGGACGGGTGATCGCCCACGGCCGACCCGACCGCTACAGCAGCGTGCTCGGCCTCGATGTGATCGACGAAGCGTGGTTCACCCAGGCACTGGCCACCCGCTCCGGCAACGAGTTCGCCGCGGCGGACACCGCCCCCGTGCCCGCGTTCGACGGGTCCCTCGCCGCGACCTACTCGACCGCCATCCGTTGCGACGGCGCAGAGCACGGCAGTCCGATCGGCGTGCTCGGCATCATGTTCGACTGGGAACCGGAGGCACTGGGCGTCGTGCGGAGCGTGCGCCTGGACGCCGACGAGGAGCGACGGACCCGCTGCCTCCTCGTGGACAGCCATCGCCGGGTGATCGCCGCCTCCGACGGCCGAGGCGTGTTGTCCGACACCATCGCCTTCGATCTGCACGAGACGGAGATGGGCCACGAGGTGCGCGACGACGGCACCGTCGTCGGCTTCGCTCGCACTCCCGGGTACGAGACCTACGCAGGCCTGGGGTGGTACGGCGTGATCGAGCAACGACCCAGCTAGCACCCGGTCCGTCCCGCCGGGGCATCACGGGACCCTCCCGCTACCGTCGACCACCAGAACTGGGCCGACGGCCACGGACCGGAAGGACACCGCGTGAGCGAGCGCGAGACCCAACTCACGGCGACCTCGGACGCTTCGTCGCGAGTAGCCGGCGACGACGCCTTCCACGCAGCCCCTATCGAGCACGTGCTCGACCGCCTCGGGTCCGACGCCGGCGGCCTGACCGGCGACGATGCCGCCGCCCGTCTGGAGGAGCACGGTCCGAACCAGCTCCCCGAGTCCGAGTCCGACCCGGTGTGGCTTCGGCTCGCCCGCCACTTCGACGACGTCCTCATCTACATACTGCTGGTCGCCGCTGTGCTCAAGGCGGTGCTCGGCGAGTGGGTCGACTTCGGGGTGATCCTCACCGTGGCCGTCGCCAACGGGGTGATCGGCTTCGTGCAAGAGGGCCGGGCCGAACGCGCCCTGGCCGGGCTGCGGTCGATGCTGTCGCTCACCGCCCAAGTTCGGCGCGACGGCAGCTGGGTGGAGGTGGAGGCGACCGAGCTCGTTCCCGGCGACGTGGTGCGGCTCCGCTCCGGCGACCGGGTCCCCGCCGACCTGCGCCTGATCCAAGTCACCGAGCTGCGAGCCGAGGAGTCGGGACTCACCGGCGAGTCCGAGCCCGTCGACAAGCAGGTCGAGCCGGTGGAGGCCGGCGCCGGCATCGGCGACCGCCTGAGCATGGCGTACTCCGGAAGCCTGGTGTCGAGCGGTCGGGGGACCGGTGTGGTGACCGCAACCGGCGGTGGCACCGAGATCGGCCGCATCAGCGCCATGATCGACCAGGTCGAGTCGCTGAGCACCCCGCTCGAGCGCCAGATCCGTTCGTTCAGCACCGCCCTGTCCCGGGCGATCGTGGCCGTCGCCGCCCTCATGCTCGTCGTCGGCTGGACCGTCCACAACCTCGAGGTGGTCCTCCTTCTCACCGCGGCCGTGGCCTTCGCCGTCGCCGCCATCCCCGAGGGGCTCCCGGCCGTGGTGACCATCACCCTCGCCGGGGGTGTGCAGCGGATGGCCCGACGCAACGCCATCACCCGCAACCTCACCTCGGTCGAGACCCTCGGCTCGGTCACGGTGATCTGCTCGGACAAGACCGGCACCCTCACCCGCAACGAGATGACCGTCCAGCAGGTCGTCACCCCCGACCGGGGCTACACCGTGGAGGGGATCGGCTACGAACCCACCGGCTCGGTCCACGCCGGCGACCGTCGAGCGAGCCTCGACGACGACCCCGACCTGCGGGCCCTGGTGCGGGTCAACGCCCTCGCCAACGACGCGTCGCTCCAGGAGGTCGACGGCGCCTGGCAGGTCGTGGGCGAGCCGACCGAAGGGGCGTTGCGGACCCTGGCCGACAAGGTGGGCTTCGACCCCGCCGGGGCCGACCGCCGCGCCGTCGTCCCCTTCGAGTCCGAGCACAAGCTGATGGCCACCCTCGACGACCTGCCCGACGGCACCCGCATGGTCCACGTGAAGGGCGCCCCCGACCGGATCCTCGATCGCTGCGCCGCCGAGCGCACCGCCGACGGCGAGCGACGTGACCTCGACCGGGGCGCCTGGGAGGCCAGGATCGACGAGCTCAGCGCCGACGGGCTACGGGTGCTCGCCGCCGCCGAACGCCCCGCCGGGGAGGGGATCACCGAACTCGCCCTCGCCGACCTCGACGAGGGGCTCGTGCTGGTGGGGCTCGTCGGGATCCTCGACCCACCGCGGCCCGAGGCGATCGAGGCGGTGACCGAGGCCAAGCGGGCCGGTATCCAGGTCAAGATGATCACCGGCGACCACGCCGGCACCGCCACCGCCATCGGGCGCCAGATGGGGATCATCGACGAGTCCGCCGACGACGACCACGCCACCGGCGCCATCACCGGCAGCGAGCTCGACCGGGCCGACGACGAGGAGCTGCGCGGCATCGTCGAGCGCTACGACACCTTCGCCCGGGTCAGTCCCGAGCACAAGCTGCGCCTGGTGCGGGCGCTGCAGGCCAACGGCGAGGTCGTGGCCATGACCGGCGACGGGGTGAACGACGCCCCCGCCCTGCGCCAGGCCGAGGTGGGCGTCGCCATGGGCATCAAGGGCACCGAGGCGACCAAGGAAGCCGCCGAGATCGTCCTGGCCGACGACAACTTCGCCACCATCGAACGAGCCGTCGAGGAGGGACGCCGGACCTTCGACAACATCCAGAAGTCGATCGTCTTCCTCCTCCCCACCAACGGCGCCCAGTCCCTCGTCCTGCTCACCGCAGTACTGCTCGGCCTCGACCTGCCCCTCGAACCGGTCCAGATCCTGTGGGTCAACCTCATCGCCGCCGTCACCCTGTCGTTGTCGCTGGCGTTCGAGCCGCCCGAGCCCGACGTCATGCGCCGACCCCCGCGCGAGCCGGGCGCACCGATCATCTCCCGGACGATGATCGTGAAGATCCTCCTCGCCTCGCTGCTGATCGGCGGTGCCACGCTGGCCACCTACTTCATCGCCCGGGCCGGCGACCTCGACCAGGCGCACCGCCAGACCCTCGCGGTGACGATGCTGGCCGTCGCCCAGATCGGCTACCTGTTCAGCTGCCGGAACTTGCGCGGCACCAGCTTTCGGCGGGGCACCTGGTTCTCCAACCCCGTCGTCTGGGTGTCGGTGGCGGCGCTCGTCGTCCTGCAAGGACTGTTCGTCTACGTGCCGGTCATGCACACCCTGTTCGGCTCGACCGCGCTGCCCGTCGCCAACTGGTCGATCCTCGTGGCCGCCGCTGCCGGCGTCTTCCTGGTCATGGAAGCGGCGAAGCTGGTCGTGCAGGAGCGCTGACGGGCTCACCCATCGCGCCCCGCAACGCCTGTGCCGAGCCTCAGCGCGGTCGGTCGGCGGCGTCGGTCTCGATCGGCAGGTCGGGACGGTGCCCATTGCAGTCCCGCATCAGCCACCGGTCGTCGGCGACACGGGTGTTGCACAGGTTTGCGCTGGTGAGGTCCGCGCCGACGGCGCCACGGTGATCTGCGCCGTAGAGGTTCGCGTGAGCTCGTCACCGTGGTGCTGCGACCCGGCGATGCCCTCATGCTCATGACCGACGGTGTGGCCAGCGAGCGCGAGCCCACCGCCGGCGGACGGTCGGCATTCGACACGGTCGTGCGGTCCCTGCTCCTCCATGCCGGATCCGATGCCGATGAGCTCGCCGACGCGGCATTCGAGCACGCGATGCCAGACGACGACGCCACCGTGGTCGTGCTCAGCCACAGCGACCGCCACTGAGCGCCGGCCCGGCTTCATCCCCGCGAGCCGTGGCACGATGCATCCACGATGACCACCGGCCGCTTTGCTCCCAGCCCCACCGGAGAGCTCCACCTCGGGAACCTGCGCACCGGGCTGGTGGCATGGCTGTTCGCCCGCTCGGTCGGTGGCCGCTTCCTCATGCGGGTCGAGGATCTCGACCAGCGGGTCGCCGACCGCGAGTACGAGGCCTCCCAGCTCGCTGACCTGGCCGACCTGGGCCTCGACTGGGACGGAGAGGTCGTCCGCCAGTCCGACCGGTTCCACCTCTATCACGAGGCCATCGACCAACTCACCCGTGCCGGACTCACCTACGAGTGCACCTGCACCCGCCGAGAGATCCGCGAGGCCGCCTCGGCCCAGCACGGCGAGGCTCCCGAGGGCGCCTACCCGGGCACCTGCCTGCGCCTCACCGAGCGGGAGCGGGCCGAGCGGGCCGCCGACGGACGCCCTGCCGCCATCCGGTTGCATGCCCAGGTGTCAGAGCTCGAGCTCGTCGATCGCCTCCACGGGCCCTACCGGGGTCTGGTCGACGACGTCGTGCTCCGCCGCAACGACGGCACCCCCGCCTACAACCTGGCCGTCGTGGTCGATGATGCCGACCAGGGGATCACCGAGGTCGTGCGAGGCGACGACCTGCTTCCCTCGACCCCGCGCCAACTCCACCTGGCCGACCTCTTGGGTCTCCCCCGACCGACCCATGTGCACGTGCCACTCGTGCTCGGCGACGACGGCGAGCGCATGGCCAAGCGCCACGGAGCGGTCACCCTCACCGATCGCAAGGACCTCGGCGAGACACCGGCGCA
>SKKL01000223.1 GCA_007121465.1 Acidimicrobiales bacterium
CCACCGACGACGCCGCCATCTCCCTACGGGTCGATGTCGGACCGTTCGAGGACGCCACCCCCGCCGAGGCTGGCGACGCCGATCACGACGTCGACGGCCGCGAGGCCGTGCGGTTCGAGGAGGACGATTCGCTCACCTGGATCGTCGACATGCGCGAGGGCCGGTACCTCACCGCCCGGGCAGACTCGGCCGACGCCGAGGTCCTAGAGGTGCTCGACGAGATGGTGGCCAGCATCCGTTGGATCGACCCGCGGACAGCGGGCGAGGGCATCGACCCGATCGCCCCACCCACCGAGACCCCGATCGCGAGCGACGACTTCCCCCGCCTCGACGACGACGTGCTCGTCCTGTCGGACCTGCGCTCGGCCGGCCAGGACGGCTTCGACCGGGTCGTGGTCGAGCTCGACGCGAACGATGGCGCCGCGGCGCCGAGCTTCGCGGTCGAGGAGGTGGCCGGCCCCTTCGTCGACCCGACCACCGGAGCCACGACCCCTGTCGAGGGAGACGTGTTCGTGGAGATCCGCCTCACCCCTGCGACCAATGACCTTCCCGACGGGAGCCGTGCCTACGAGGGCCCCGATCGAATCCCCTCCCCTGACTCGGAGGTCATCGCCGAGGTGGTCCGCCTGCGGGTCGACGGCGACGAGGAGCGGATCGTCGTCGGACTCACCGACACCGTCCCCGTTGCGGTCGACACCCTCGCCGACCCCACCCGTCTGGTGGTCGACCTCGTGCACGACGACGACCTGGCCTCCGACTCCGACTGACCCGGTGAGCGAGTGACCGCTCAGGTGTCGAGGCCGGCCTGCTGACGCAGCCACTTCCACTGCAGGTACCGCCGCCCCACCGCCACCATGTAGGTGAGCCCGAGGGCCCCGACGAACGAGCCGACGAACCAGTTCCAGAACAGGATCATCAAGAACCCGATCCAGAACACGGCGAAGCCGAGCATCGAGTCGACGATGAGGATCGACTTCCAGTTGCTGGCATAGATGGCGGGGCTCGCCCACTTGCCGGTCGGGACGAAGGGATCGTCCTCGTCGGACGGCTCGGTGGAGGGGTCGTGGTCGGTCATGACTTCAGCAGGTACTCCGAGGACTCGTCGTCGCCGAGGAACAGGTCGAGCTCAGCGGCAAGACCGAGGTGGGCGGGGTCGACCAGATCGGGATCGTCGTCGAGGACCTCGATCGCCACCTGTCGGGCCCGCTCGACCCAGGCACGATCTCGTCGCAACGAAGCCAGCTTCAGATCGTTACGCCCCTTCTGGCGCTGGCCCATGAGGGTTCCCTCACCGCGGAGGTCGAGGTCGACCTCGGCCAGCTCGAAACCGTCGGTGGAGCGGACGAGCGCCTCGAGCCGGGCTTCGCCGTCGGAGGTGATCGCCGAGCCGACCAGATAACACCACGACTGCTGGGCGCCGCGCCCCACGCGACCGCGCAACTGGTGGAGCTGGGCGATGCCGAAGCGATCGGCGTCGAGGATCACCATCACCGTCGCGTTGGGAACGTCGACCCCGACCTCGATGACGGTGGTGGCCACCAGCACGTGGATCGATCCGGACCGGAACAGGTCCATCGTCTGTTCCTTCTCGGCCGGCGACACCCGGCCGTGGAGAAGGCCGACCGAGAGCCCGGCGAGCTCTCCGGTGCGCAGGCGCTCGAAGGTCTCCTCGGCCGATGCGACCTCCAGCTTGTCGGACTCCTCGATCAGTGGGCAGACCACGTAGGCCTGCCGCCCCGCGTCGACCTCGGCCCGCACCCGGGCCCACATCGTTGCCTCCGCCCCGGGATCGGCCTCGGTCCCGAGCTCCCCTGTGTCGGAGGGGGTGCGGACCCACTCGGTGACGATCGGTGTGCGACCCGGGGGAAGCTCGTCGAGCACCGACACGTCGAGGTCGCCGTAGACGGTCATCGCCGCGGTGCGAGGTATCGGAGTCGCGGTCATGACCAACACGTCGGGGACCGTACCGTCGGCGTTGGCCGACCGCAGCGCGGCTCGCTGCTCGACGCCGAAGCGGTGCTGCTCGTCGATCACCACCGCACCGAGCGACGCGAACTCGACCCCTTCCTGGATGAGCGCGTGGGTGCCGACCAGCAAGTCGATCTCGCCCGCGGCGAGACGCCCGAGGAGCCGCTTGCGTTCGGCGGCGCCGGTGCGGTTGGTGAGGAGCTCGACCGCGAGGGGTCGCGTGTCGAAGAGCTGCGCCTCGCCCGCTCCGACCTCGAAGCCCTCCAGCAGCGAGCGGATCCCCAGCCAGTGCTGTTCGGCCAGCACCGCGGTGGGGGCCATCAGCGCGCCCTGACGACCGCCGGCGATGGCGGTGAGGAGGGTGGCGACGGCCACGACCGTCTTGCCGGCACCGACGTCGCCTTGGAGGAGCCGGTGCATCGGGGTGGGTCGGGCGAGGTCGGAGAGGATCTCGTCGACGACCCGCCGCTGGGCACCGGTGAGAGGGAACGGTAGTCCGTCGACGAAGCGGTCGAGGCTGGCGGTGTCGGTGGTGTCGTGGGCGATGCCCGGCGACGTCGCCTCGAGGAGCCGTTTGCGTCGGACCAGGGCGAGCTGGACACGCAGCAACTCGTCGAAGACCAGGCGCCGTCGGGCCGACTCGGCCTCGGCCATCGACTCGGGGGCGTGGATCCCCCGGAACGCCGTGGTGCGGTCGGCCAGCCCGTGGGTGTGAAGGATGTGCGGTGGCACGGGCTCGGCGAACTCGCCGGCCCGCTCGAGGACCTCGTCCATGAACTTGGCCAGGTCCCAGGACATGATGCGGACCTTCTCGGACTGGGGATAGACGGCGATGATGCGCCCGGTGCGGTCACCGATCAGGTCGACGATGGGGTTGGTCATCTGGAGCCGGTTGCCGAAGCGTTCGATGCGCCCGAAGAGGATCGTCGAGGTCCCCGGAGCCAACTGACGCTCCCGCCACGGCTGGTTGAAGAAGGTGACCTTCATCGTCCGATCCCCGTCGGTCACCGTGGCGTTCACCATCACCTTGCGGTTCCGGGTGCGACGCATCGAGATCGACTCGACGGTGACGAGAACCATCGCCTCCTCGCCCTCACCGAGGTCGGCCAGGCGGGCTTCTCGAGTTCGGTCGATGTAGCGGCGAGGATAGGTGGTGAGCAGGTCGAGCACCGAGTGGATCTCGAGCTCGGCCAGCGAGGCCGCCTTGGCCGGCCCGACCCCCTTCAGCTCGCTGACCGGGATCCCTGCGAGCTGGACCAGCGTGCGGGCCACGTCACTCGATGCCGAGGATGTAGGGGTAGAGCGGTTGACCGCCGTTGTGGACCTCGGCCTCGACGTCGGGGCGGCTCTCGCCCAGCCATTCGGTGAGGCGGCGGGTGACCGCCGGCGTGGAGCCGTCGCCCTCGAGGACCGTGACCAGCTCGTGGTCGTCGTCGACCAGGGCATCGAGGAGTGCGACGACGGTGTCGCCGAGGTCGGCGGACACCGCCACGATTCCCGACGGACCGATGCCGATGACATCCCCCGCGCTGATGGGTCCGACGTCGCTCGAGGAGTCGCGCACCGCAGTGGTGACCTCGCCGGTCACGACCTCGCCGGCCGCGGCGCTCATCGAGGCGGCGTTGGCCTCGGCGTCGCCCTCGGGGTCGTAGACCAACAGGGCGGCCATCCCCTCGGCGATGGACCGGGTGGGAGCGACCCGCACCGACTTGGTGGTCTGGCCGTCGACCTGCTCGGCCACGGCCACGATGTTCTTGTTGTTCGGAAGGATGACCACCTCGTCGGAGGGCACCGCCTCGACGGCCTCGAGCAGTTGGAGAGTCGACGGGTTCATCGACTGGCCGCCGGCCACCACGTGGTGGACGCCGAGCGAGCGGAGGATGCGCTGGACGCCCGCTCCGGTGGCGACGGCGACCACCGCACAGCCGACCGGCTCGGCCGACAGTTCGGCGCCACTGCCGGGGGTGGCAGCCCCCTCCCGGACCCATCGCTCCTCCTCGACCTCGTCCATCAGGTCGGTGACGCGAATGGTGCGGGGCCGGCCGATGTCGATGGCGGCCTCGATGGCGGCACCGATGTCGTCGGTGTGGATGTGGCAGTTCCAGATTCCGTCGCCGCCGACGACCACGATCGAGTCGCCGATGCCGGCCCACACCTCCTTGAACGCAGGGACGGCCTCGTCGGGCGCTTCGAGGAAGTACATGACCTCATAGCGCAGGTCGCTCACATCCCCGTGAGGGTGATCCTGGGCATCGGGGGTCGCCAGGTTCGGGCGGTCCGACACCACCCCCTCACCTTCGACGGGGGCGGGCACCGCGCGTCCGTCGGTGACCGACAGCAGCGCGTCGAGGAAGAGGACGAACCCGGCCCCACCGGCGTCGACGACTCCGGCTTCGCGCAGCACAGGCAACAGATCGGGAGTCCGGGCGAGCGCGTCGACGGCCCGCTCGCGGGCGGCATCGAGGGTGGCGACGAGATCGGCGCCGGCGGCCACGGCTGCCTCGGAGGCTTCCGCGGCTTCGCGCACCACGGTGAGGATCGTGCCCTCCACCGGGCGCATCACGGCCTCGTAGGCGGCGGAGGACGCAGCGGTGATCGCCGCCGCGAAGCTCGCCGCGTCGAGCGTGCCCGCCTCTCGGACCACCGACGTGAACCCCCGCATGACCTGAGAGAGGATCACTCCCGAGTTCCCGCGGGCACCCATCAAGGCGCCGTGTCCGATCGCCGCGCAGACTCCGTCGAGGTCGGTACCGGTGCGGCCACCCCTGGAGTCGATCTCGGCGACGACCGATTCGAGGGTCAACGCCATGTTGGTTCCGGTATCGCCGTCGGGAACCGGATAGACGTTGAGGCGATTGATGTGTTCCTGGTGGGCTCTCAACGCGTCACGGAACTCGCCCATGACGTCATAGATCGCCGCAGGGTCGAGACGGTCGAGCACGCTCATGAGCCGCGAGGATACCGACTCGGGGCAGGGTGGCTTGTCCGGAGCCCACCGGTGCCTGGTAGGATCGCTCTTCGTCCTGATCGCCCGTGTGCGCGGTCATCCGTGTTTCTAGTCCTCTTGAGGTGCGCCATGGCCGCCATCTGTTCGGTGTGTGGGAAGAAGCCGTCCTTCGGCATGCAGATCAGTCACTCGCACCGGCGCACCAAGCGTCGGTGGAGCCCGAACATCCAGCGGGTCCGTGCTGTCGTGAACGGCACCACCCGTCGCGTCGACGTCTGCACCGGTTGCCTCAAGGCCGGGAAGGTCACCAAGGCGGGCAAGTCGGCGTCCACCGCCGGCTGATCGACCCTCGCCCCGACCAAGAAGTCGGCGCGGCGTCCATCACACGGCCGGCAAACGGAGACCCCTCGCGGCTCGCCGACCCTCTGCAGGCGGTGGGGCGGTTGGGCAAGTGGGGGGTCGGACAGCTAGCGTGAACGTTCCACACATCGACGAGTCCAGGAGCGTGCGGTGCAGGGAGTCATCAAGTCCTACGACCCGGTAACGGGAGATGGCGTGGTGCTCTGCGACACCGACTTCGGCGAGTTCGATCTCGCCCCCGGAGCTCTCGACGGGTCGCTTCTCCGGATGCTGCGCCCAGGCCAACGTGTCGTGTTCGAGCTCGATGGCTCGAACTGTGCAACGCGCCTGACGCTCGGTTCGGAGGCCGACATGGGCACCCCCGGGTTCCCGCCGGTCGAGGTCTGACCTCGACGCCAACGAACACCCCCCAACAAGGCGAGAGGCAAGGCAGAACCGTGACCACCCCGACGAAGAACTCGAAGCTGTTGGCCTGGGTCGACGAGTGGGCCGAGGTCCTCGCCCCCGACTCGATCGAGTGGTGCGACGGCTCCGCCGAGGAGTACGAGCGGCTGTGCCAGCTGCTCGTCGACGGCGGAACCTTCCGGACGCTCAACGAGGCCAAGCGGCCGAACAGCTACCTGGCCCAGTCCGACCCTGCCGACGTCGCCCGGGTCGAAGACCGCACCTTCATCTGTTCCGAGGCCGAGATCGACGCCGGGCCGACCAACAACTGGCGACCCCCCTCGGAGATGAAGCCCGAGATGCTCGACCTCTACCGCGGGGCGATGAAGGGCCGCACCATGTACGTGGTGCCGTTCTCCATGGGCCCGCTCGGCTCGCCCATCGCCCACATCGGCGTCGAGCTCACCGACTCGGCCTACGTGGCGGTCAACATGCGCATCATGACCCGCATGGGCCAGCCGGTGCTCGACACCCTCGGCGATGGTGAGTTCGTGCCCTGTGTCCACTCGGTCGGAGCTCCTCTCGAGCCGGGCCAGGCCGACGTGCCGTGGCCCTGCGACGCCGACAACAAGTACATCGTCCACTTCCCCGAGACCCGCGAGATCTGGTCCTACGGATCGGGCTACGGCGGCAACGCCCTGCTCGGCAAGAAGTGCTTCGCCCTGCGCATCGCCTCGACCATGGCCCGCGACGAGGGCTGGATGGCCGAGCACATGCTCATCGTCGGCGTCACCCCTCCCGGTGGCCGCCGGCACTACATCGCCGCCGCGTTCCCGTCGGCGTGCGGCAAGACCAACATGGCGATGATGATCCCCAACCTGCCCGGTTGGAAGGTCGAGACCATCGGCGACGACATCGCCTGGATGAAGTTCGACGACAACGGCCAGCTGCGGGCGATCAACCCCGAGGCCGGGTTCTTCGGTGTCGCTCCCGGCACCGGCGAGGACACCAACCCCAACGCCCTGCGCAGCCTCGACGCCAACTGCATCTTCACCAACGTGGCCCTCACCGACGACGGCGACGTGTGGTGGGAAGGGCTCACCAACGACGCTCCTTCGCACCTCATCGACTGGCGGGGCAACGACTGGACCCCCGAGTCCGACGGACCGGCTGCCCACCCCAACGCGCGCTTCACCGCCCCAGCATCGCAGTGCCCGTCGATCGACCCGCTGTGGGAGGATCCCGCCGGCGTGCCGATCGAGGCCATCCTCTTCGGCGGGCGTCGCGCCACCAACGTTCCGCTGGTGACCCAGGCCCGCGACTGGGAGCACGGTGTGTTCCTCGGTTCGATCATGTCGTCGGAGAAGACCGCCGCCGCCGCCGGCACCATCGGCGAGGTGCGCTTCGACCCCTTCGCCATGCTGCCGTTCATGGGTTACAACGCCGGCGACTACATCAACCACTGGCTCCACATCGGCCGGAAGGGTGACCCCGACAAGCTGCCCAAGCTGTTCTGGGTCAACTGGTTCCGCAAGGACCAGGACGGCACGTTCACCTGGCCCGGCTTCGGTGACAACATCCGGGTGCTCAAGTGGGTCATCGAGCGCCTCGTCGGGACCGGCGACGCCACCGAGACCGCCATCGGCCACGTGCCGACCCTGGGTGGGATCGACCGCTCGGGCCTCGACCTGTCCGACGAGGACATGGCCTCGCTGCTCGAGGTGGACCACGACTCCTGGAAGGGTGAGATCCCCCTCATCGCCGACCACTTCGATTTCCTCGGCGAGCGCCTTCCCGCCGAGGTCAAGGCCCAACTCGACGATCTCGAGAACCGCCTCGCCAACAACTGAGCCGACCCCCCACGACGTATGCGTCGGGGAACTCGGAGTGCAGCGATGGGGCCCCGGTCGGGCCCCATCGTCGCGCCCCAGCTCGACCGCACCGTCGAACGCAACGTGCTCACCATCCGAGCCGACCGCCACCCCGACCGCCGGGAGAGTGACGAGGTACTCGCCTCGGAGCGTCGGATGGGTAGCTTCACCCGTCAGCTCTTCCTCGGG
>SKKL01000243.1 GCA_007121465.1 Acidimicrobiales bacterium
CGATGGGTTGGTTGAGGGAGATGTTGCCGGTGCTGCCGTGGAAGTTGGCGTCGCCGAAGCTGAAGATGCCGCCGTCGGAGGCGACGAGCCAGTAGCCGTTGCCGGTGGGGGTGGCGGTCATACCGACGACCGGCCGATTGAGGTCCAATCCGTCGCTCCCCCCGAGGTCGGGTGCCGACCCGTGAGCCGACACCGAGTCGGGCGGTGGCGCGCTCTGGGCGGCCACCGGTGAGGTGATCGCCATGCTGGCGAGGACGAGCACCGCCGCAGCGGCGCCCGTCAACGAACGGCTCCGAGAGATCTTCCGTGCGCCCATGGTGTTTGCTCCGCGCTCGACATCATCGGTCTCTCGTACGCGCTACCCGGGTTGGGCGATTCCGGAAACCTCGACGGTCGATCTGGGAGAGACTGGCCCGATGGACGAGTCTCGGCAGTACGGCTTGGAGCGCGGCAAGGTATACCCGGTCGAGGCTGCTTCCGGGCTGGTCAACCCGTTGCGCCACCTGATCGCTCCGCCCGACCGTTTGGTGCGGCGGGCTCGGCTCGCTCCGGGCGCCCGGGTGCTCGAGCTCGGTCCGGGACCGGGGTGGTGGAGCGTGGCCCTGGCCGCGCAGCTGGCGAATGGCCACCTCGCCCTGTGCGACCTCCAGCCGGGCATGGTGTCGCTGGCCCGGGACCGCCTCGGCCCGACCCGGACCGGAGCAGTGTCAGCGACCTCTGGCGATGCCCTGGCTCTGCCCTACCGCGACGCGGCGTTCGACGCGGCGGTGCTCGTCACCGTGCTCGGAGAGGTGCCCGACCCGCCAGCGGCACTCGTCGAGCTGGCGCGGGTGCTGCGTCCTCGGGGTCGGTTGGTGATCTCCGAGACCCGTCTCGACTCGGACTTCATCACCGCGGCCGCGCTCGAGGAGCGGGTCGTTGCCGCGGGGTTCGACCCCGAGGCGCGCTACGGCCCCCCGTGGCACTACACCGCCACGTTCCTCCGCCGCTGAACCGGCTGTTCCTCCGCCGCCCAGCCAGCGGTCGTCCGCCGCGGCGGAAGGGCCCGTCGCTACAGTGATTCGCACCGCCTGGAGGAGTCGCGATGCCCGCCGTGTTCGTCCATGGAGTGCCCGAGACCGCTGAGGTGTGGGACCCCTTGCGCCTGGAGCTCGAACGCGACGACGTCGTGGCTCTGCAGATGCCCGGTTTCGGGTGCCCCCGGCCTGACGGTTTCGATGCCACCAAGGAGAGCTACGTGTCCTGGCTGGCCGACACCCTGGAGGCGCTGGGTGCGGGTGGGCCGGTCGATCTGGTCGGCCACGACTGGGGAGGTGGACTGACCGCACGGTTGGTGACGACCCGCCCGGGGCTGGTGCGTTCGTGGGTGACCGACTCGGCTGCGATTGCGAGCGCTGGGTTCGAGTGGCACGACTACGCCCGGATCTGGCAGACGCCCGGCGACGGCGAGGCCTTCTTCGAGGCCAACCTGGCGTCTCGTCCCGAGGATCGGGTGGGAGCCTTCGAGGCGCTGGGGGTGCCGGCTGACGAGGCGCTGCGCCTCGGGAGCTGGACCGACGAGACGATGGCCGGGTGCATCCTCGCCCTGTACCGCTCGGCGGTCGACGTGGGGGTCGAGTGGTCGGTCGATGTGGGCCCGGTCGATGCGCCAGGGATGGTCCTGTCGATGGCCGACGACCCGTTCATGCCCGCCGAGGGCAACGCCGAGGTGGCCGAGCGCACCGGAGCCCGGCTGGAGGTCATCGAGGGACTCGGCCACTGGTGGATGCTGCAGGACCCGGCCGGCACCGGGGCGATGCTGGAACGCTTCTGGAGCTCGCTCGACTGATACCCTCGGGGGTACCGGTACTTCCGGGCCATGACGTAGGAGGATCCTGTGCGAGCACTCGAGACCACCGTCTCCCTTCCCTTCGACCAGGCCGAGGCCGCCGTGCGCGAGGCACTCGGGCGTCATGGTTTCGGGGTTCTCACCGAGATCGACGTGGCCGCCACCCTGAAGGCCAAGATCGATGTCGACCGTCCGCCGCTCAAGATCCTCGGCGCGTGCAACCCGGGCTTCGCCCACCGAGCGCTGGAGATCGAACCGGCCGCCAGCCTGCTGTTGCCGTGCAACGTGGTGCTCGAGCCCGCCGGAGAGGGCTCGACCCACGTCCGGGCGGTCGATCCCCGAGCACTGATGGAGGGTGAGGGCACCGCCGAGTTGGCGGCGGAAGCCGCCGGTCTGCTCCAGGCCGCCCTCGACGAGCTCCCCACTACCTGAGTAACGGGCTGGTCAGCCCCGCCCCTCAGCCCGCCCCGACCACCATCCACGCCCGCCCCCGGACCCGCACAGCCAGGGTGACCAGCCGGGTGAGCATGAGCACGGCCAGCGCTGCCCACAGCCAGCCGATGCCGAGGTCGAACACCAGGACCGCGGCGGCCGCGGGGAGGAACGCAGCGAGGGCGACGAGCATGGCCCGGGCGAGGAACCGCATGTCGCCCGCTCCGATGAGGATGCCGTCGAGCACGAACACCACCCCGTTGACCGGTTGGAGCACCGCCACCCACAACAGCAGGAACGCGGCGAGAGCCCGCACCTCGGGGTCGGGGGTGAACACGGCCGGCAGCACCAGGTGAAGGGAGGCGATCACCACTCCGGCGACGACGCCCGCCACCACGCCCCACTGGATCATGCGCCGGGCGACCTGCCGGGCCATCTCCGCGTCGCCGGCACCGAGGAGCCGACCGGTCATGGCCTGGCCGGCGATGGCCACGGCGTCGAGGGCGAAGGCGAGGAAGCTCCACACCTCGAAGGCGATCTGGTGGGCGCCGAGGTCGATCACCCCCACCCGGGCGGCCACCGCGGTGGACACGATGATGGCGGCCCGCAGCGCGGCGGTTCGCACGAGGAGTGCGGCGCCGGCGCGGGCGAGGTAGCGGATGGCGGCCAATCGGGGAGCGAAGGTGGCGTGGTTGCGCCGGGCGGCGGTGAGCACCCACCACAGATAGGCGCCGGCGCCGAGCCACTGGGCGACCACCGTGGCCAGGGCCGATGCCCCGATGCCGAACCCGAACCCGTGGATGAGCACGAGCTCGAACACGAGGTTGAACGTCGCGGTGGCGAGAGCGACATAGAGCGGGGTGCGGGTGTCCTGCAGGCCGCGCAGATAGCCGACCCCGGCCATGGTGAGGAGGAAGGCGGGGACTCCGAACAAGCTGATCCGGAGGTACACCAGGGCGTTGGTGCGCACCTCGCCCTCGGCTCCGAGGATCTCGACGATGGGGGAGGCGAAGGTCCAGCCGGCGACGACGAGGACGACCCCGATCAGCGCGGCGAGCCACAGGCTCTGAACGGCCTGGTCGGCGGCTCGCCGCAGCTGACCCGCGCCGAGCAGCCGGGCGACGGCGGCGGTGGTGCCGTAGGCGAGGAAGATGAACAGGGCGTAGCCGCCGAGCAGGGCACTGGAGGCCACCGCCAGCCCGCCGAGTTGGGGAGTGCCGAGGTGGCCGACCACCGCGGTGTCGGCCAGGAGGTAGAGAGGTTCGGCGATGAGCGCCCCGAAGGCGGGGACGGCGAGGCGCAGGATCTCCCGGTCGATCCGCCGGCGTTCGGTGCGGTCCACTCAGCGATGCTCGGGTTGGCAGCGTGGGCACCACCAGGTGGCCCGGGCGTTGAGCCCCACCCGACCCGACCGGATGGGGGTGCCGCAGCGGCGACAGGGCCGACGGGCGCGGCCGTAAACGGCCAAGCCTCCGGGAACCGTCGTGCGTCGCTGGGTGCTGAGGTTGGCCCGCAGCAGCGTGGCGGCGGTGGCGTAGAGCTGGCGGCGGGTGTCGGTGTCGACCCCCTCGATGGGGGTGGCGGGATGGAGGCGGTGGATCCAGCAGAGGTCGTTGGCGTAGACGTTGCCGATTCCACTGGCGATGCGTTGGTCGAGCAGCACCTCGGCGAGGGCCGTGCCCGGTTCGGCGACCTGGACGAGGCGTTCGAGCACCTCGTCGATCAGGGTGTCGTCGGTGGCAGGACCGCACAGGTCGGGCCCGAGGTGGGCGAGGGAGCGGCGACCGTCGTCGCGGTGGCTGCGCACCACCGGCGCCGAGAAGCACACGGCGATCGTCTCGCCGCACCCGAGGACGACTCGGGCCAGGTGCGCCGGCTTCCGCCAGCGTTCGCCGGTCCGGTAGAGGTGCCAGGAGCCGGTCATGCGTAGGTGGGTCTCGAGGGTGGTGCCGTCGGCGAAGGCGATCAGGAGGTGTTTGCCGACGGCGTCGACCGCGGTGATCTCGGATCCGACTGCCGGCGGCGAGCCCGTGAGCCGGGGAGCGTCGAAGCGGTCGAGGGTCGATCCGACCAGCGCCGGACGCAGCCTCGCTGCCAGCTTGTGGATGGTGTCGCCCTCGGGCACCGGCTCAGGGTAGGCGCCCCGAGGACCGCCTTCCGCGGCGAACCGGCGTGATGTTCATCGTCGTGTTGCTGGTCGTTCGCCCGGGGTTCGGCCGGGGTTGCGCATCGCCCCATACCGTTCGAGCTCATGGAGCCGATGGTGATTCACGTCGAGGCCGCTGCCGAGTCGGATGGGTCGCTGTCGGTGCAATGGGACCTGGACGGCGGTCCGGCGGCGGTCGATGTGGCGATCGGCCCGTCGCCGGAACAGATCGATCACGAGCACCAGCTCACGGTGCCGGCCGGACGCACCGAGGTGCATCTCGACGGGCTCGGACGGGGCCGTTGGTACGTGTCGGTGGCGCCGACCGCCGGCGGGGCTGCGGTCGTGTCGGCGGAGGCCGAACCCCTTCGACTCCCGCCACGTCGCCCTGATCAGTCCCCAGGTCGACGATCCCGATGCCCGTCCCGAGGGGGTGAGCGGCGAGGAGCTCCTCCACCACCTCTACGTGCGCCTCCTCGACCATGCCGGCCCCACCATCGGACAGGTGATCGGGTCGATCGCCGCCGACGACGATGGGCTGCCCATGGTCTTCCACTGTCATGCGGGCAAGGACCGGACCGGGGTGATCGCGGCGCTGTTGCTCGAATCGTTGGGCGTGCCCCGCTCAGTGGTGGTGGACGACTACGAGGCGACCGCCCGGTATCGGGTCCACACCGACGATCCCGAGACCCACCAGAAGCTGATCGAGCTGGGGATGCTCCCCGAGGTCGCCGCCGGCATCCTCTCGACGCCCCGCCGGACTGACCGAGGACGGAATCGACCGACTGCGCTCCCGTCTGGTCGACCCGGCACCGGTGGTCTCCCGTTTGATGCACTGAGTCTCCGTCGGGCGGTCGGCGCGCCGGGTTGCCGATCGCCCGACGGCCCGGTCAGTCGGTCGCTGGTCGAGTCGTCGTGCCGAAGAAGCTGATCACGCCGTCGGCATCGCGCTCGAGGGCACCGAGGGCAGCGGGCGTGATCTCCTCGAGCGGGTTGATCGTGACCGACCCGCCGGCGAGCCCCCAGGTGGCGACTGCCCGACCGTCGACCAGGCCGATGGGGCGGAAGATGCCATTGGTGGTGACGATGTCGCGGTGTCCTCCGGTGATGCCGGTGCGGTCGGCCCACCCGTGGAGGATGGGGTCGAAGCCTCCGAGGAGTCGAGGCGCCGGCCACCGGGGCGGGTTGTCGTCGGGCTGCTCGGATGAGGCAGCGGCAGGGTCGAGCTGACCGAGGGCGTGCCGGGCGGCGATGAGGGTGATGCCGGCCCATTTGGCCAGGTCGGCGGGCTCGGCGGGAGCGTGGGCGGCGAGGTATCGCTCGCCGAGCCGGGCGAGCGCCTCCCCGGTGGAGAGCGGTGGGGGAGGAGGGCCGAGCCAGCGGGAGGCCGAGACGTAGGCGAGATCGCCGTCGACGACCGGCCCACGGACGACGTCGCCCTCGATGCTGGCGGCGACGAGTAGGTGGTGGAGCGCCTGGCCGCCGGTGGGGATTCCCGCGTCGTCGAAGATCGTCCGGAGCTCGGCGCGGGTGTGCGGCCCCGCCACCACCGCGTCGGTCACCAGCGCGACACCCCGCGCCTCGTCGGTCTCGGTGACGCCCTCTTGACGGAGCCGGGTGCGGTTCCAGGTGACGAACCGGGGAGCGGTGAGTGGGTGCAGCCACCAGTAGTCGGTGGCGGTGACCAGGTGGAGGGTGCCGCGGTTGAGCCAGGTGACGACGAGGCTGCGATCGTCGGTGAGTGCCCGGTCGACGTCGGTGGCGACCACGCCGGTGGTGCGGCTCCGGATGGCAAGGCGCATGGCCCGGGGGTCCTGAGCCTGAACGGCGAGCAGGCGATCGACCACCGATACCGGATCGTCGGCGACCGGTTCGGTGAGCAGCTGGGAGCAGAAGCGGGTCGACCACACGGCAGGCTCGGTCGGGGGTGGCATCGGGTCGAGTGTGGCCCACGATCCGGCTCGAACCTGGCCGGAATCGCCCTCCGCCGTGATCAACCAATCGGTTGACAAGGCCCGACCGGCGGGCGTACTGTCATACTCAACCAGAGGGTTGAACAAGCGTACGAGGGGTTGAGGCGCGTGGGGTTGGACGAACCGGATCCGCTCACCAAGGTGTTCTCGGCGCTCGCCGATCCGATCCGTCGGGACATGGTCGCTCGTCTGACCGAGGCCGATGCCACGGTGAGCGAGCTGGCCGAGCCCTACGAGGTGAGCGTCCAGGCCGTGTCGAAGCATCTCAAGGTGCTCGAGGAGGCGGGGCTGGTGACGCGCAGTCGCGATGCCCAGCGGCGACCGGTCCATCTCGATGCGGAGGTCTTCGATCTCATGTCCGCCTGGATCGAGCGCTATCGCCGTCGCGCCGAGGAGCGTTACCGCCGCCTCGACACCGTCCTCGACACGGTGCCCGACGACATCGCCCCGATGCCGCCCAGGCCCACCTCGTCACTGCCCACGTCAGAGCCCGATCCACCTAAGGAGAACCCAACACCATGACCACCACCCAACGCCATGAGACCGAGATCACCGCCGATCCCGAAGTGCCCGCTGTACACATCGTCCGGGAGTTCGATGCCCCGCCGGCCAAAGTCTTCCGTGCCCACACCGACCAGGAGCTGTACGAGCAGTGGGTGGGTCCGAACGAGGTGACCACTCGGATCGACCGATGGGACTGCCAGACCGGCGGTGCCTATCGCTACGTGTGCGTGCACGACGGGGTCGAGTACGGCTTCTACGGCTCGTTCCACGAGGTGCGTCCGAGCGAGCGGATCGTCCAGACCTTCACCTTCGAGGACGAGCCCGCCGGGGTGTGCCTCGAACGGTTGGTGTTCGAGGACCTGGGCGACGGCCGCACCCGCCTCGTGACCAGTTCGGTCTTCGATTCGTTCGAGGCTCGCGACGCCATGCTGGCCAGCGGCATGGACACCGGCGTCAACGAGGGTTTCGCCAAGCTCGACGAGCTGCTCGCGCGCTGATCACCCCCGCTCACCTGGTGAGGGCGGCTCGCAGTATTCGATTGTCAAGGAACAGCTGGGAAGTCGGGGGAAGTGTGGTGGGGCCGAGATCAGACCGGGGTGGCTGAGCGCTCGGCGGCGAGGGTGGTTCCGTCGGGGGCGATCCACTCGTAGTTGCCGGGTGAGCCCCGCAACTGGTAGCCATCGACGGTGCGTTGTCGGTGGTGGTGGCTGCAGAGGGGGCGGAGGTTGTCGTAGCTGGTGGGTCCGCCTTTGTGGAACTCGTGTTGGTGGTCGAGTTCGAGGAAGCGTTTGTTGTCGCAGGTGGCGACGGCGCAGGTGAGGTCGTTGGCGGCCAG
>SKKL01000108.1 GCA_007121465.1 Acidimicrobiales bacterium
GATCGAGCGACGGGCCCGCGATGCACGGGGTGGCGACGGGGCGGGCCTGGACCACCAGGGCGGGCACCTGCACCGAGCGGCGTGAAAGCTCGAGGACCTCGACGAGATGAGCGAGCTGCTCCGGTGGCAGGGGCGGGGCGGGGACGTCGGCCTCAAGGTCGGTAGCGACGCGTTCGGGAACGGATGCGGTGTTGTCGGCGTGGTGGCTCACGAGGGCCTCCCGGATCGAGACGATGGAGGGAGGCGACCTGGGATTCCGCCGCGGAGGTCGCGAGCCGCATGCGACGACATCATCCCGCCGGGGTGTGACACCGACCCCTCGACGTCCGGAGACGATCCCGTCGACGTCCGGAGACGATCCCGTCGACACCCGGAGACGATCCCGTCGACACCCGGAGACGATGCGCGAGACTCGGGGCATGGACGACGCCCCGGTGACCCCTCCCGCGACGATCCTGGTCGGTCTCGACGGTTCGGAGATCTGTCGTCGGGCCACCGGGTGGGCGGCGATGCTGGCCCGTTCGATGGGATCCGAGGTCGTCGCCGTCCATGCCGTCGGCCTGCTGAGCATCATCGACGGGGAGGCTCGACCGAGCGACCAGGTCCGCGACCGCCTCACCGAGGTGTGCGAGGACTGGTGCAGCCCGCTGCGTGACGCCGGGGTGACCTACCGCTCGGTGCTCGAGGACGGCCCGCCCGGACTGGTCGTGCTGCGTCTGGTCGAGCGCACCGGTGCGGACCTCGTCGTGCTCGGCACCCGGGGGATCGGCTCGGCCGAGGGTGTGGTCCTCGGATCCACCAGCCACCACGTGGTCCAGCACTCGCCGGTCCCGGTGCTCGTGACCCACTGACGCCTTCGACACCCCGCCTCGCCGATGGGGCGGCCGCTCTACTCCGTGCGGTTCCGACGGATGCGGCGCTCGTCGAGGCGGGCCGCGAACGCCGCGGCCTCGGTGCGACGGTCCATTCCGAGCTTCATCAAGAGATTCGAGACGTAGTTCTTCACCGTCTTTTCGGCGAGGTGGACCTGCTCGGCGATCTGGCGGTTGGTCATCCCCTCCCCGATCAGCTCGAAGATCCGCAGCTCCTGGTCGGTGAGGCCGACGATGCGCTCGTCCTCGACGACGCCGGTACGGATGCGCTCGAGGACTTTCTGGGTGAGAGCGGGGTCGAGCAGGGACTTGCCCTCGGCCACGGCCTGTATCGCCTCGACCAGATCCGTGCCCTTCACCTGCTTGAGCAGGTAGCCGGCCGCTCCGGCCATGATCGCGTCGAAGAGCGCCTCGTCGTCGGAGAACGACGTGAGCATGAGACAGGCGATCTCGGGATGACGGGAGCGCACCTCGCGACAGACCTGGACACCATCGCCGTCGGGGAGGCGCACGTCGAGCACCGCCACCTGGGGGCTCGTGGCCGGGATCCGTCCGAGCGCCTCCTCCGCGGTGCCGGCTTCGCCCACCACCTCGAACTGGCCCGAGGCCTCGAGGAGCTCGCGAAGGCCGCGACGCACGATCTCGTGATCGTCGAGTAGGAACACACGGGTGGGCGACATGGCTATCAGTCTGGCCGATCGACTGCTCAGGAGCGCGAACCGGCGATCGGAACGTCCCACACGAGAACCGTTCCCCCGGCCACTCCAGGGCGCAGCTCACAGGTGCCGCCCAGGCTCTCGGCCCGCCGGGTCATGTTCACCAGCCCGTGTCCGGTCAGGTGGTCCCGCGACTCGTCGTCGCGAGAGCGGACCCGGCCCGGACCCACGCCGTCGTCGACGATCTCGACCACCATCCGGTCGGTGGCGCCCGACAGGGTGACCTCGACCCGGTTGGCGGAGGCATGGCGGGCAACGTTGGCCAGACCCTCACGGAGGGTCGGAATCAGGTGCTCGACCACCGCATCGGTCACCGCAGCGTCGATCGGACCGACGAAGTGCACCCGCGGTTCGAAACCCAGGACGGCCGCCGCCTCGCGAGCCACCTCGAGCACCTGGGCCCGGAGTCCGCTGCGGAACGCTCCGCCCTGGAGCCCGAAGATGGCGGTGCGGATGTCTCGGATGGTGGTGTCGAGGTCGTCGACGATCCCACCGAGCCGCTCGACCACGTCCTGGTCACGAACCCGGACCGCCAGGGCCTGGGCCGACATCCCGGTGGCGAACAGTCGTTGGATGACCGTGTCGTGCAGCTCCCTCGCGATGCGCTCGCGATCCTCGAGGAGCTGCACCGCCTCGTGGGCCTGACGGAGGCGGCTCTCGCTCTCGAGACGCTCCCCGATGTCACGGACGAGAGCCACGACGGTCGGTTCGAGGCCCCTCCCCAGGTCGGGGCACTGCACGACCACCTCGACCGGCACCATCTCGCCATCACGTCGGCGATGGCGGGTGGTCAGGCTGCGGGATCCCACCCGCTTGTCGAGAACCGGCTCGAGGATCGCCCGCAGACCCTCCTCGTCGTAATCGACCATGAGGTCGAGGGGGCCCATCTCCAACAGCTCCGAGCGTGACCATCCGACCTGCTCGATCGCCCCTTGGTTCACATAGCCGAACCTCAGGTCCGACGGATCGAACATGAAGACCCCGTCGATGATCGCGTCGAGGCTCTGCTGGATCCGACGAGCCTGGGCCTGAGAGGCGAGGCGCTCGGTGACATCTCGAACCGCGGCGATCACGAGCGTGCCGTCGCCGGTGTGGAGCGGGCTCAAGCTGATCTCGACGGGGAACTCGTGACCGTCGGCTCGGCGGGCGCTCAACTCCAGCCCGACGCCCATCGGTCGGGCGTGGGGGTCGGAGTGGTAGGCAGCGCGGTCGGCGTGGTGTTCGTCCCGGTAGCGCATGGGGACGAGATCTTCGACCGGTCGGCCGACGAGCGAGCCCGGCTCGTAGCCGAACACCGCGTGAGCGCCGGCGTTGGCGAGGACGATGTGGCCCTTGGCGTCGACGATGACGATGCCGTCGGGCGAGGAGTCGAACAGCGCCGAGGCGAGCGGATCGGACAGGTCGACCTCGAGACGGTCCATCGTCCACATGGTAGGTGCCGGGCGTGGAGGTGCCGGGCGTGCGACGATGTTCCGCCGATGAACACCGAGACGATCAACACCTTCTTCGCCCTGTTGAGCTTCGCTGCTCTCGGAGTGGCCGTGGCCGTGCCGGTGCTGGTCGTCATCGCCCGCCGCGACCCCGGCGGGGCCGCCGCCGGGCTGCTCGCCGACCTCCGTCCCCTCGCCCTGTGGCTCGCGTTCGCCATCGCCGCGGTGGCCACCGCCGGGAGCCTCTACTACTCCGAGGTAGAGGGATTCGCGCCGTGTGTCCTCTGCTGGTACCAGCGCATCGTCATGTACCCCCTCGCCCTGATCCTCGGGATCGCCACGTTCCGGGGCGACCACCGGGTGAAGGTCTACGCGGTGCCCCTCGCCGTGATCGGCGCGGCGATCGCCCTCTACCACTACCAGCTCGAACTGTTTCCCGAGCAGGGTTCTGGGGTGTGCGACATCGCCGTCCCCTGCACCGCCCGGTGGTTCGAGGTGTTCGGGTTCGTGTCGTTGGCCTTCATGGCCCTGACGGGCTTCCTCGCCATCATCGCCCTAGGATCGATTGCTGGTCCCCGGCACACGCCCGCGGGCGACGACGAACACTCCCCGACACATCTCTGAGGTTCTCCGCATGCCCTCCACCCGAGCACCCCGGTCCCGATCGTCCTCGGTGGCCAATGCCGCCCAGGCTGGCGAGGGCTCCAAGAAGATCTGGATCGTCGCCGCCGTCGTTCTCGTCGTCGCTCTCGCCGGGGTGATGGCCATCGCTCTGGCCGGTGAGGACTCCGCCAGCGACGTCCGTGAGGGTCAGACCGCCGCGGTCGACATCGAGGGTGAACGCCTCCCCCAGATGGCTCAGGGTGAGCGGACGAACTCCATCAACCAGCCGGCACCCGAGGTCTCGGGCACCTCCCTCACCGGCGAACCCATGTCGATCACCAACGACGGCACCCCCAAGGTCATCGCCTTCATGACCCACTGGTGCCCGAACTGCCAGGCCGAGGTCCCGATCGTCAGCCAGTGGTACAACGACGGCAACGCTCCCGACGACGTCGACATCCTCACCATCAACACCGGCGTCGACCCGCTGCGAGGCAACTATCCGCCCACCACCTGGTACGAGAGCGAGGACTGGAACGTCCCGACCCTGCTCGACGACCCCGCCAGCAGCGCCGCCAACGCCTTCGGTCTCACCGCCTACCCCTTCTGGGCGGTCATCGACGCCGACGGCAACGCCATCTTCCAGCAGTCCGGCCAGATCGGTATCCCCGAGCTCGAAGGCCTCATCGACCTGGCCCGGAACGGGGGCTGAGATGTCGGGAACGATCCTCGTCGGAGTCGACGGCTCACCCGGTAGCCGGACCGCATTGCGGTGGGCCATCACCGAGGCGGCACTTCGGGGTGCCTCCATCGATGCACTCATCACCTGGCAGACCCCCACCTACGCCTATGCCGGCGCATCGGTGATGCCCCCGATCGCCGAGCTCGGCGAGGCCGCGGCAGGCGCGCTCGACGACGTGATCGCGGCCGAGCGGGAGGGCCTGACCGGAGCCGAAGCCGACGTCGAGGTTCGCCCCGTCGTCGTCGAAGGCCCGACCGCCGCGCACTTGATCGAACGATCCGCCGATGCCGACCTCCTCGTCGTCGGTTCGCGTGGCTACGGCGGATTCCGTGGCCTGCTCCTCGGCTCGGTGAGTCATCAGTGCGCCAGCCACGCCCACTGCCCCGTGGTCGTGGTCCCCCACCGCGACGACGACTGAGCGGTCCCCAACACTCGCGATACACCATCGCGAGCCGCGGCGATCTGGTCACTTTCGGTGACAACCAGGGTTGATTCTGCGGGCGATGTGCCGATGGAACCACGACCGCGAGTCGGGGCCCGACGCCGCGACCACGGTCGAATCGCACACCTGTAGTCCTTTCGACCCATGCCCTGGGGGAACTTGATGAAGCACACGCGGCGTAGCTGGTGGCACCTGTTGGCCACTCTGGTCGCCTTCACCCTGGTCGCCACCGCCTGCGGTGACGGCAACAGCGAGAACAACACCGTCACCGACAACACCGAACCCGTCGAGCGCCTCTACGGCGACGACGACAACGACGGCGCGACCAGCACCTCCGAGGCACAGTACGGCGGGAGCATCAGCGTCGCTCTCGAGGCCGAGACCGACAACTGGCTTCCCGGCATGGGACAGCTCACCGTCAACTCGGCGATGACCGTGTCCCGCACCTTCTTCGACCCGCTGACCATGCTCAACGGCGATGACGAGGTCGTTCCCTTCCTGGCCGAGAGCGTGGAGCCGAACAGCAACCTCGACGTGTGGACCGTCACCCTGCGCGATGGGGTGCGATTCCACGACGGCTCCCGCCTCGATGCCGAGACCCTGGTGTGGAACTTCGACACGCTCCACAACATCGAAGGCTCCAACACCGCGGGCACCATCAACGACTACGGCATCGACGAGGTGGAGGCCACCGGCGCCCTCACGGTCGAATACCGCCTCTCGTCGCCCAACTCTGGGTTCCCGGCCGCGCTGCGCAACTCCCTCGGACTTCCCGTCTCCCGCCAGTCCTACGAGGAGATGGGCCGCGATGCCTTCGCCGAGGCCCCGGTCGGCACCGGACCGTTCGTGTTCCAGTCGTGGACCAGAGACGACCGTCTGGTCGTCACCCGCAACGACCGGTACTGGCGCAGCGACGAGGACGGCAACCAGCTGCCCTATCTCGACCAGATCACCTTCTTTCCGATCGCCGATGAGGACAGCCGTTACCAGAGCCTCGCCGCCGACTCGGTCCAGGTGATGATGACGCTGCGCGGCAGCAACGCCAAGCAGGTGATCGATCTCGCCGAGGAGCGCAACTACCGGGCCGATCTCACCGTCACCAACAGCTCGGGCAGCTCGATCTTCAACACCCAGCGCCCACCCGTCGACGACGTCCGGGTCCGCCGAGCGCTCGTCGCCGCGAGTGACGGCGATTCGGTGGCCTTCATCCTGGGCGACGACGGGCTCGTGCCGAACAACAACCAGTTCTTCTCGCCCGAGAACCAGTGGTACTCCGACGTCGCTGCAGCCGCCTACCCGTCCGCTGACGGCCCGGACGTCGACCTGGCCGAGGAGCTGTTGGCCGACTACATCGACGATCCCGACCGCAGCGACGGCCGCAACCCGGGCGACCCGATCGAGATCGAGTACGCCTGCCCACCCGATCCGAGCCTCCTCGAGATCGGCCAGCTCTACCAGGATCTGTGGGGCAACCTCGGGGGCGGCGGGATGGTCGAGATCAGCCTCCGCCAGGTTCAACAGCCCGAGCTGATCGGCAACGCGCTGAGCGGGGATTACATGATCAACTGCTGGCGGAGCGGCGCCGACGAGGGCGATCCTCTCGTGACCTTCCAGTCCTGGTTCTCCGATCCGTCGACGAACCCGCTCAACTTCACCAACTTCACCCACCCCGAGATTGACGAAGCCATCGAGGAGCTGCGCACCAGCACCGACTTCGAGGTCCGCTACGCGGCGGCCGAGCGCATCAACGTGATCGCCAACGAGAACTCGATCCTCACCTGGGCGACCGCCACGCCCCACGTCATCGGGTGGCGCGACGACCTCAACGGGTTCACCTCGTGGGTGATGCCCAACGGCGATCCCGGCCGCGGCACGCGGGGAGCGATCATCGACTTCTCCCAGATCTGGCAGAGCTGATCCGACCCCATCGGTCCTGATCCGGTCCGCACGGGGCCCCGACCGTCGAGGCGGTCGGGGCCCCGGCGCGTCGGGGTGAGGTGACCCGACTTGTGGAGCCCCTAGGTCTGCGTGGCAGGATGGAGCGACACAAGAGGGGGCGACCGAATCGGCGCCCACCACCAAGGAGACCCGATGCGCCGCCGCATGATGAAGTCGAAGATCCATCGCGCCACGGTGACCGACGCGAACCTGCACTACGTCGGATCCATCACCATCGACCGGGAGCTGATGGCCGCGGCTGACCTGCTCGAGAACGAGATGGTCCAGGTGCTCGACATCGACAACGGCGCCCGTTTCGAGACCTACGTGATCCCGGGGGAGGCGGGCGACATGTGCCTCAACGGCGCCGCTGCCCGTCTGGTCCAGCCCGGCGACAAGATCATCGTGGTGAGCTACGCCGACTACGAAGACCACGAGCTCGAGGAGTTCGCCCCCCGAGTGGTCCACGTCGATGAGTTCAATCGGGAGTCCAATCCGGTCTACGCCTGAGCTCCGAACCTACGATCGAGCGGCCGCACGGGTCGTTCGGCATCAGGGGAGGCTCCGGTGGACAAGCTGAAGTGGGTGGTCGCTGCCGCACTGGGAGTCGTGCTCCTCGTGGTGGGTGGCACCTGGGTGTACATCAACGTGATCCGTGACGACCCTCCCGAGCGGCTCACTTTCGATGCAGCCGAGCAGGAACACGGGTCCGACGCGGGCGACACCGATGCGGGCGACACCGATGCGGGCGACACCACTGACGGGACCGAACCCGCCACCGACGACGGCACACCGGTCGAGCTCGAGGGGCGCTGGGAGGTCTCTCCCGGCTCCGTCGTCGGCTACCGGGTGAGTGAGATCCTCTTCGGTCAGACCACCGAGGGGGTCGGCCGCACCGAGGATGTCGAGGGCCACCTGGTGATCGAGGGGACCACCGTCACCGACGCGACCTTCGTGGCCGACA
>SKKL01000199.1 GCA_007121465.1 Acidimicrobiales bacterium
GCCCGACCCGGTCTGGAACACGTCGACGGGGAACTGGTCGTCCCACTCCCCTGCCGCCACGTCCTCGGCCGCGGTGACGATCGCCTTGGCGATCTTGGCGGTGACCGCGGGGACGTCCTTGGACCGGGAGTTCACGAGGGCTGCATCGGCCTTCACCAGCGCGAGCGAGCGGATGAGCCGCCGGTCGATCGACATCCCCGAGATGGGGAAGTTCTGCACCGCCCGCTGTGTCTGGGCGCCCCACTTGGCGTCGACGGGCACCCGCACCTCCCCCATGGAGTCGTGCTCGATGCGCCACTGCTCGGTCATGGGAGGTCCTCCGTCGTCGGCTCCATCGCCACCCTAGGGCCTGGCCCGCGGCTCCCTTCCGCCCATCGGGGAAGATCTGCACCACCCCTCGGCGCAGATCTCCCCCGATGGGCGCCCGGCGAGGCGGTTAGCGTCGGGTGCATGCGTGTGATCGAGCTGTGGCGCTACCCGGTCAAGTCGTTGCAGGGCGAGCGGCTCGACAGCTGCGACGTCGGCGCGCACGGCCTGGTCGGCGACCGGGAGTGGGGGCTGGTCGACACCTCGACCGGATACGTGCTCACCGCCCGGCGGGTGCCCGAGCTGCTCATGGCGTCGGCCCGCTGGGTGTCGCCCGAGCAGGTGGCGGTCGTCCTTCCCGACGGCACCGAGACCACCGACGACACGGCGCTCTCGGACTGGCTCGCGCGCCCGGTCTCGCTCCGGTCGGCTCACGCTCACGGGTCGGGCACCTACGAGAACCCGCTGGTGGTCGAGGACCACGTCGAGTCGGAGTGGGCTTCGTGGGAGGGGCCGTCGGGGGTGTTCCACGACTCGGGTCGGACCCAGGTGTCGATCTGCTCCACCGTCTCGCTCGGCGAGTGGGACCGCCGCCGGTTCCGGTTCAACGTGATCGTGGATGACCAAGGCGAGGACGACCTGGTGGGCGAGACGGTCGAGCTCGGAGACGTCGGACTGCTGGTGAAGAAGCAGATCGGGCGCTGCGTGATGGTGACCCGCCCCCAGCCCGACGGGATCGAGCGCGACACCTCCGTGCTCAAGACCATCAACCGTGAACGGGATGGCAACCTGGGCATCGGGGCGGTGGTCACCCGCCCCGGCCGTGTCGCCGTCGGCGACGAGCTGGTGGCGTCCTGAGCGCGGTCGGTACCGTTCATGGCGTGGCTGACTTCTCCTATACCGACCTGTTGCCCCTCGGACCTGCCGATGTCGACTACCGGCTGCTGACCACCGAGGGGGTGTCGACGGTCGAAGGGGCCGGCCGCACGTTCCTCGAGGTCGACACCGAGGCGATCCGCCTCCTCACCGCCGAGGCCATGCGCGACATCGCCCACCTGCTGCGGGCCGACCATCTCTCGAAGCTGGCGGGGATCCTCGACGATCCCGAGGCGTCGGCCAACGACCGCTTCGTCGCGCTCGATCTCCTGAAGAACGCCAACATCGCGGCGGGCTACGTCCTGCCGTCGTGCCAGGACACCGGCACCGCCATCGTCATGGGCAAGAAGGGCGAGCTCGTGCTCACCGGAGGCGGAGACGAGGAAGCCATCGCCCGGGGCGTGTACGACACCTACGACACCTCGAACCTGCGCTACTCGCAGATGGCGCCGCTGTCGATGTGGGACGAGAAGAACACCGGCAACAACCTCCCCGCCCAGATCGAGATCTACGCCACGCCCGGCGACCAGTACTCGTTCCTGTTCATGGCCAAGGGAGGCGGGTCGGCCAACAAGAGCTACCTGTTCCAGGAGACCAAGGCGATCCTCAACCCGACGAGCCTGATGCAGTTCCTCGACGAGAAGATCCGCATGCTCGGCACCGCCGCCTGTCCGCCGTACCACCTCGCCGTGGTCATCGGCGGCACCTCGGCCGAGCACACCATGAAGACCGCCAAGCTCGCCACGGCCCGCTACCTCGACACCCTGCCGACCGAAGGGTCCGAGCTGGGTCACGGCTTCCGCGACCTCGAGCTCGAGGCCCAGGTCCTCAAGCTCAGCCAGGACACCGGCATCGGCGCCCAGTTCGGCGGCAAGTACTTCTGCCACGACGTGCGGGTCATCCGCCTCCCCCGCCACGGTGCGTCGCTGCCGGTCGGGATCGCCGTGTCGTGCTCGGCCGATCGTCAGGCGCTCGGCAAGATCACCGCCGAAGGTGTCTTCCTCGAACAGCTCGAGACCAACCCGGCCCAGTACCTGCCCGACATCACCGACGAGCACCTCGACGACTCCCTGGTGGTCGAGATCGACCTCAATCGGCCGATGGACGAGATCCGCGCCGAGCTCACCAAGTACCCGGTCAAGACCCGCCTGTCGCTCAACGGTCCCATGGTCGTGGCCCGCGACATCGCGCACGCCAAGATCAAGGACCGCCTCGACGCCGGCGAGTCGATGCCCCAGTACCTGCGGGACCATCCCGTCTACTACGCCGGCCCGGCCAAGACCCCCGAGGGCTATGCCTCCGGCTCGTTCGGCCCCACCACCGCGGGGCGCATGGACTCCTATGTCGACCAGTTCCAGGCCGCCGGGGGCAGCTTCATCATGCTGGCCAAGGGCAACCGTTCGAAGCAGGTCACCGACGCCTGCCGCCGCCACGGAGGCTTCTACCTCGGGTCGATCGGTGGCCCGGCCGCCCGTCTCGCCCAGGACTGCATCACCAAGGTCGAGACGCTCGAGTACGCCGAGCTCGGCATGGAAGCGGTGTGGAAGATCGAGGTACAGGACTTCCCGGCGTTCGTCGTGGTCGACGACAAGGGCAACGACTTCTTCGACTCGGTCAGCCGTCCGGTCGACATCGCCACCAAGAGCTGAGCCGGGGGGTCCACGACCTCGCCGCGGCGGCCTCGGCCCCCCACCCCCGCCCACCCCCACGAAATCTCGCGGGTACGACACCGCTGCGGTGCTCAGAACGCGAGATTTCGGAAGGGGGCGGGAACCAGACGGGTGGGAGGTGCGTCGAAGGTCACATGAGGCGCGGATCCTGGATGGCTGGCCTGCTGGTGGCGGCGTTGCTCGCCGCCGCCTGCGGGAACGACGACGGCGACCCCGGCGGCAACGCCGCTGGACCACCACCGGGAGGGGACGACGTGAGCGCAGGCGAGATCGTGACGGTCGGGTCCGATGTCGAACGCGAAGACCCCGAGGGAACCGACATCGGTTCGCTGGTCGACGGAGACACCGAGTTCGCCCTCGAGCTGTACCGGGAACTCATCGCCGACGACCCCGACGCCAACCTCTTCCTCTCCCCCTACAGCATCAGCCTCGCCCTCGCGATGGCCCTGCCCGGCGCCCGGGGACAGACGTGGGACGAGATGGCCGAGCTGCTGCGCGCCGACGAGGGCGAGGACTGGCACCGGGCCCGCAACGCGCTCGACCGAGACCTACGGCGCGACCGGCCGACCATCGACGAGCTGATGCCCCTGGAGCTCGACATCACCAACAGCCTGTGGGGTCAGGCCGACTACCCGTTCCTGGATGACTACCTCGACACGCTGGCCCGGAGCTACGGGGCCGAGGTGAACACCGTCGACTTCGTTACCGCCGCCGAGGAGGCTCGCGCCGCGATCAACCAGTGGACGGCCGACGCGACCAACGACCGCATCGAGGAGTTGATCCCGGAGGACGCGATCGATGACATGACCCGTCTGGTGCTGGTCAACGCGATCTTCTTCCACGCCAACTGGGTCAATCAGTTCGACCCCGACAAGACCACCGACGGAGCCTTCAGCACTGCCGACGGCTCCGAGGTCACCGTGCCGATGATGCAACAGAGCATCCGCACCGACTACGGCGAGGGCGACGGGTGGTCGGCGGTGCGGCTCCCCTACGCGGGCGAGGCATCGATGCTGGTCATCGCGCCCGACGAAGGGCGGTTCGACGAGATCGGCGGGGGCCTGGACTCCGAGCAACTCGGGCAGATCCGCTCCCAGATCAGCGACCACCAGGTCGACCTCGCGATGCCCCGCTTCGAGTTCCGGTCGCAGCTCTCGCTGCCCGACGTGCTGCAGCGCCTCGGGATGGTCGAGGCGTTCGAGGAGCCACGAGGCGATTCCGGCGCCGACTTCACCGGGATCGTCGACGCCCGCGAGCTCTTCGTCGCCGACGTCGTGCACGAGGCATTCGTGTCGGTCGACGAGGAAGGCACCGAGGCCGCCGCGGCGACGGCGATGATCTTCGGAGCCACCTCCGCTCCCCCGCCGGCCACCCTCATCCTCGACCGGCCGTTCATCTTCCTCATCCAGGACGACGCGACCGGCGCCATCCTGTTCATCGGCCAGGTGACCGACCCGGGCTGACCGGGCTCAGGCGGTCAGGCCGGCCAGGTGGGCGAGGCGGGCCATGGCATCGTCGAACCACTCGTCGGGGTCGACCACCACGTTGTTGTAGTGGCCGAACAGCTCGAAGCTGATCGCGCCGAACAACCAGGTCCAGGCCTGCACTCCGGCGGCCGCATGGGCGGGATCGGCACCGAGCTGGTCGACGACTCCGGGTTCGATCAGACCATCGACGGGTTGCGGACCCGCCACCATGCCGAGCACACCGGCCTCGGCCGCGTCGGCGAGGATGGCGGCGACGACCAGACCCACCCGCCCGGCGGGGTCGATGGTGTCGGTGGGAGCGGCGTAGCCGGGGACGGGCGAGCCGTAGATCAGCGAGTACTCGTGGCGGTGGTCGAGCGCCCATGCCCTCGCGGCCCGGGTGGCGGTCATCCACCGCCCGAGGTGGTCGCCCCGATCGACGAGCGCCTCGGCCGCCTCGACCGCCTCTCCGAGAGAGTCGTAGGCATCGACGATGAGGGCGGTGAGCAACGCGTCACGGGAGGCGAAGTAGCGGTAGATGGCCGACGAGGCCATGCCCAGGTCACGGGCGATGGCCCGCAGCGACAGGTCGGTGGGTCCGACATCGGCGAGCTGGCGTCGGGCGGCGTCGGTGATCTCGGCGGTGAGCTCGGCCCGGGCCCGCTCGCGGGCAGTGCGTGGGGCGTTCATGGGGGCGAGGATACCCCAGATAGAGAGCACCGAACCGAAACATGAGCGGTGCTCTTGACTCAGGGGTGAGAATAGCGCACAGTGATCTCGAACGAGAGCACCGCTCTCCCTTTCTGAGGAGTCAGCCATGGACCGTCACGTCATCGTCGGAGCCGGCGCCGTCGGCACCCACACCGCCCGCCATCTCGTCGCCGCCGGCCACGAGGTCCGCATCGTCACGCGCTCGGGGTCGGGTCCCACCGAGCCGGGCATCGAACGGGTCGCCGCCGACGCCGCCGACCCCACCGCCCTCGCTCGCCTCGTCGACGGCGCCGCCGCGCTCTACAACTGCGCCAACCCCAACGGCTACCACCAGTGGGCCCGGGACTGGCCACCCCTGGCCGCCTCGCTCCTCTCCACCGCCGAGGCCACCGGAGCGGTGCTGGTCACCATGAGCAACCTCTACGGCTACGGCCCCGTCGAGGAGCCGATGACCGAACGCCTTCCGCTCGCCGCCACCGGCACGAAGGGACGCATCCGCGCCCAAATGTGGACCGACGCACTCGCCGCCCACGAGGCCGGTCGAGCACGGGTCACCGAGGCCCGGGCGTCGGACTTCTTCGGGCCCGACGGCGGCAACGACCACCTCGGCCAGCGCTTCATGCCCAAACTGCTCGCCGGCAAGAAGGTGAGCCACATCGCCAGCCCGGACGTGCCTCACGCCTGGACCTACCTCCCCGACGTCGGCCGCACCTTGGCCGTCCTCGGCACCGACGAGCGGGCCTGGGGCACGGCCTGGCACGTGCCGACCAACCCACCCCGCACCTACCGGCAGATGGCCGAGGCGATGGCGACCGAGGCGGGGCTCCCCTCCCCCAAGGTGGGCTCGATCCCCCACCTGGCCATGCGGGCCCTCGGGGTGGCGATGCCGATGATCCGCGAGCTCGAGGAGACCCGCCACCAGTTCACCGGACCGTGGATCGTCGACTCCTCGGCCGCGGCGCAGACCTTCGACCTGCACCCCACTCCGCTCGACGAGGCCGTGACCGAGACGGTCGCCTGGTGGCAGGCCGACCGGTCTTGACCTCGATCCGACTCGAAGTCGTAGGGTCCGCCCGATGGAGACCGACTACCCGTCCCCGGCCGAGCGCCTCGGCTCGGAGCGCAACATCTGGATGGCCACGACCCGACCCGACGGCCGCCCACACCTCGCTCCGGTGTGGTTCGTCCACGTCGACGACCGACTGTGGGTCGGCACCGGTGCCGGCTCCGTCCGCACCCGCAACCTCCGCAACGACCCCCGGGCATCGGTCTCGCTGCAGGACGGGGACCGCCCCCTGGTCGCCGAGTGCACCGTCCAGATCCACGAACGGGACCGGCCACCGGAGGTCGTGGCCGCCTTCGCCGAGAAGTACGACTGGGACGTGACCATCGAGGTGGACGAGGACGTCGGCGAGGTCGTCCTGCTCGAGCTCGTGCCCCGACGCTGGTTGTTCGACGCCCCGCTCCCGGTCATCGCCGACCAGGGGTGACCTCGACCCTCAGCGGGGTGGCTCGACGACGAAGTGGATGCCCTCGACCGGCTCGTGCGAGGCGATGCCGCACACGACCATCAGAGCGCCACCAGGGAACCGGTTGCGAACCGACGGGTAGAGCCCGGCCGAGTCCGGCGGCTGGTGCACGTGGTCGAAGCAGAGGTCGGTGGCCCGCTCCATGAGGGAGGGATCATCGAGATCGAGCGACGGATCGTCCACGTCGATGCCCAGGTCGACCCAGCGAGAGAGCTCGATGGTGTGCGGGTCGAGACAGGAGACCTCGACATAGCCGCCTGCTCCCTCGGCCAGGCAGGCGCGGAGCTCGGCAGGAAGGGCCCGATCCTCGGCACCCCGCAACGACACAGCAGTGGCGAACTCCGCCCCCTCCGGCGCCACACCGGCGATGTCGCACCGGAACCGCCGATCGCCCCAGTCCCAGGCGTCGGGATCGGGCACGAACCAGTACCACCGCAGATTGCTCACCATCGGCCCCTGGCCTACGTAGGCCTCCCACGCAGGCCAGCACTCCCCCGCCACCATCCGGGCGAGGTCGGCGCCGTCGTCGTCCTCATCCACACGAGGCGGGTACGGCCGGTCGGACCACGGCTCGGGGATCGTCCCCACGTGGATCACCTCACCACCCCGATGGCCGTCACAGGGGATCGGCTCGCGTGGGTCCGAGGGGGCCGCCAGCTGATCGGCGGTGGCCGGTGGCAGACAATCCCCCACCTCGAACTCGGCCACCGGCGCCGGTTCGGTCGTGGTCGTGGTGGTCGTCTCGCTCGGGTCGGAGGCCGTTCCGCCTTCGGTCGCCGCCTGCTCGATCTCGTCGGCCGACGCCTCACCCCCGCCGCCGCATCCTCCGAGGGCGACCATCATCGCCAGCCCCAGCATTCCGCCAATCCATCCGCCATTTCGTATCATGTCACGCACTTTCGCACGGTGTTGGGCGCGAGTCAACACCACGTGTACCGAAAAACCTCAGGAGAGCTCGACCAGCTCCAGCAGGTCGTCTCGCCAGTAGTCGAGCTGGGCCTCGGGCATCATCAGCACCCGCTCGGGCTGCAGTTCGCGGACGAACTCGGCGTCGTGGCTGACGATGACCATCGTTCCCGGCCAGGCGGCCAGCGAGTGGGCGGTGGCGGTGCGCGACCCTGGGTCGAGGTTGTTGGTCGGCTCGTCGAGGAGCAGCACGTTGTGGCGACCGGCCACGAGCTGGGTCAGCGCCAGCTTGGTCTTCTCGCCACCCGAGAGCGTGCCGGCGTCCTGGAACGCCTTGTCGCCGGACAAGCCGAACATGCCCATCAGCCGGCGCAGCTCCTCGTCGTCGAGCCCGGCCTGCTCGCGCATGTGGTCGAGCAGGTTGCGGCCCTCGTCGATGCCTTCGTGCTCCTGGGCGTAGTAGCCGACCGAGGTGTTGTGACCCCACGTCACGGTGCCCGCGTCGGCCTCGGTGACCCCGGCGAGGATGCGAAGCAGGCTGGTCTTGCCTGCGCCGTTCAACCCCATGACGAGAATGCGCTCGCCCCGACCGAGGTCGAAGTCGACGTCGTCGAAGACCTCGAGGTCGCCGTATGACTTGGCCAGCTTGTCGACCTCGACCACGGTTCGACCCGAGGGCGGTGGCATGGGGAAGCGGACGTTCATGGTGCGCCGCTTCTGGGGACCCTCGACCTTGTTGGTCTCGAGTTTGGCGACGCGGGTGTCGAGCGACTTGGCGGTCTTGGCCCGCTTGGCGGTCTGGCCGCGCATCGAGTCGGCGAGGGTGTTGAGGCGACGGATCTCGGCTTCTTGGCGGGTGGCGACCTTGAGCAGGCGTTCCTCGTCCGCCTCGCGGGCCTTGAGGTACTGGCTGTAGGTGCCCTTGTACTCGGCGACGTCGCCCAGCGCGTCCTCGCCTTCGCGGTCGAGGTGGATGACCCGGGTGATGGCCTCGTCGAGCAGCTCGAGGTCGTGGCTGATGACGAGCAGCGCCCCGGTGTAGTGGCGGAGGAAGTTGAGCAGCCAGTCCTTGGCGTCGACGTCGAGGTGGTTGGTGGGTTCGTCGAGCAGCAACACGTCGCTGCCGGCGAAGAGGATCCGGGCCAGCTCGACCCGGCGACGCTGGCCACCCGACAGGACCCCGATGGGCATGTCGAGGCGTTCGTCCTCGAGCCCGAGGCCGGCGGCGATGCGCCGCACCTCGGAGTCGGCGGCGTATCCACCATCGTTCTCGAACCGCTCCTGGAGCTTGGAGAAGCGGGAGATGTTCTCGTCGGTGGGGTACTCCTCGATGCGCACCCGGGCCTTCTCGAGCCGCACCGCCGCCTCGTCGAGGCCTCGGCCCGACAGGATGTGGGTGAGCGCCGGCGTGTCGGGCGGAACCTCGTCGACCCGTGGGTCCTGGGAGAGGTAGCCGAGGCCGCCGACGATCTTCACGTCGCCGGACTTGGCGGGGATCGATCCGCCGATGGTCTTGAACAGCGAGGTCTTCCCGGCGCCGTTGCGACCGGTGAGGCCGACCTTGTCCTTGGCGCGCACGTCGAAGCTGATGCCCTCGGCGAGCAGCTTTCCTCCTACCTCGACTGCGAGGTCACGGACTTGAATCACCGGCATAGTCTCGCAGCGTCGGCCGCGGTCTCCTACCCAGATGGCGAGCCCGGACGAGTGAGGTCAGTTCACCTGGCGGTCGCGACCCTCCCAGTAGGGCTCGCGCAGCTTGAACTTCTGGAGCTTTCCGGTGGCGGTGCGGGCCAGGGCGTCGCGGACCTCGACCGAGGTGGGGCACTTGTAGTGGGCGAGCCGGTCGCGACAGAACGCGATGAGATCGGCTTCGGAGGCCTCCTGGCCGGGAGCGAGCACGACCAACGCCTTCACGGTCTCGCCCCACTTCTCGTCGGGCACGCCGATGACGGCCACCTCGGCCACCGCCGGGTGGGAGAAGAGGGTGTCCTCGACCTCGATCGACGACACGTTCTCGCCGCCGGAGATGATCACGTCCTTCTTGCGGTCCGAGATGGTGAGGTAGCCCTCGTCGTCGAGGTAGCCGCCGTCGCCGCTGTGGAACCAACCGTCGACGATGGCATCGGCGGTGGCCTCGGGCTGCTCCCAGTAGCCCTCGAGCACGTGGTTCGACCGGGCGGTGACCTCGCCCTGGCCGCTGATCCGCAGGCGAACCCCGAGAGCGGGGGCACCGGCCCGAGAGAGCTTGGCGGCCTGGTCGGCGACGGGGAGGTCGTCCCACTCGGCCCGCATCCGGTTCATGGTGAGCAGCGGCGAGGTCTCGGTGAGCCCGTAGATCTGGATGAACTCCCAGCCGAGCTCGGACATCGCCCGCTCGATGGTGCGGGTCGGAGGCGGTGCCCCGGCGACGATCATGCGTACCCGGTCGCGGCCGGGGATGGGCCCGTCCCAGTCGGCGGCGGCGTCGAGGATGGCGTTGAGCACCGCCGGGGCTCCGTTGAGGAGGGTCACGCCGTGGGTGTCGATGCGACGGAGGATCTCGGCGCCGTCGACCTTGCGGAGGACGATCTGGCGGGCGCCCATCCCGGCGAGGCCGAAGGGCATCCCCCACCCGTTGACGTGGAACATGGGGAGGGTGTGCAGGTAGACGTCGCGGTCGTTCACCCCGGCCTGCCACCCGAACACCGACGAGTTGAGCCAGGTGCTGCGGTGGGTGAGCTGCACCCCCTTGGGACGGGCGGTGGTGCCGCTCGTGTAGTTGATGAAGGCGGTGGCGTCCTCGTCGGGCGTCCACGGCCGGGGGTCGGTGTCCCACCGGTGCAACGCCTCGTCGGACTCGGGACCGAGCACGACGCGGTGCTCGGCGGTGACCTCGGCCAGCGACTCGTCGAGCTCGGGATCGACGAGCAGCACCCGGGCCCCGCAGTGCTCGACGATGTAGGCGACCTCGCTGGCCGAGAGCCGGAAGTTGACCGGCACGTAGACGCGACCCCACCCGGCCACGCCGAACATGCCGGCCGCCAACCGGGCCGAGTTCTGCGAGACGATGGCCACTCGGTCCCCCACCCCGATGCCGAGCTCGTCGAGGCCGGCCGCGTGGGCGCGGGCCCGGGCGGCGAGGTCGGCGAAGGTGATCTCGCCGAGCGATCCGGCGGGCTGGTCGGGTTCGTCGACCAGCGCCACGCGGTCCGGGTAGACCCCGGCCCCCCGGTCGAGGAAGTCCATGATGCTCAGATCGACCTTCACCCATCCCCCTGTCGGTCACACGCTCGTGGGGGCCACGCTAGCGACGCCGCCGAGGCCGCGTGGCAGGATCAGGTGATGAAGATCCGCATCGGATTCGGACTCGGTACCCGCAGCCAGACCACCGACCCTGACCGCTTCGTCGGTCTGGTCGAGGATCTCGAACGTCTGCGCTTCGACTCGTTCTGGGTGTCGGACCGCTTGAGCGGGGAGTCGCCGGACCCGATCGTCGCCTTGACGATGGCCGCGGCCCACTCGACCAAGATGAAGTTCGGGATGAGCGTGATGGTGTTGCCGGGCCGCAACCCGGTGGTGGTCGCCAAGCAGCTCTCGACCCTCGACCGCATGTCGGGCGGCCGGCTCCTTCCCGCCTTCGGCCTCGGCGCGGCCGACGCCGTGGAGCACCAGGCCTTCGGCGTGCGCCGGGAACAGCGGGCGGCGATCTTCGACGAGGCACTCCCCCTCATGCGCCGCCTCTGGTCGGGCGAGCCGATCGACCACGACGGCGAGCACTTCCACCTGGAGGGGGTCCGGGTGCTGCCCCGACCGGTGCAGGACCCGCTCGAGGTCTGGATGGGAGGCGTCGCCCCGTCCGAGCTGCGTCGAGTCGGCCGTCTGGGAGACGGCTGGCTGCCGTCGTTCTGCACGCCCACCGAGGTGGGTGAGGGCATCGAGACCATCCGTCGGGTCGCCGCCGACCACGACCGGGAGATCGAGGAGGAGCACTACGGCGTCTATCTCGCCTACGCCCACGGCGAGGTGCCCGGGGCGATCGCGTCGTTCCTGAAGCGACGCCGACCCGAGCTCGACCCGACCGAGGTGATCCCCGTCGGGTTCGACGGCCTGGCCGACCGCATCCAAGCCTTCACCGAGGCGGGCGCGTCGAAGTTCGTGGTGTTGCCCCTCGTCGAGCCCGACGACTGGGGTCCCGAGCTCGAGACACTGGCCGAGAAGGTGCTCCCTCTCCAGACCTGATGCGGTCGCCGCCGACCAGGGGGTCACACGACGGGGACCGGCTCCTTTTCCCGCCAGGCATAGATCGAGGCCCACAGACCCTCGGTGGCGAAGGTGAGGAACTCGGCGTCGAGGTCGGGATCACCCTCCTCGAGCCACAGCAGCACCGAGCTCACGATGCTCGACAACGTCTGGCGGGCCGCCCACGTGGCCTTGAGGTCCGAGTCGATGCGCCCCTCGAAGAGACGGGCGGTGGAACGGATCGACCGTTGGCGGAAGTCCTGGACGTAGTCGGCGAAGCGCGGTTCGCGAGGCGAGTGCTCCCACAGCAGGCGGTAGCCGTCGGGATCCTCGCGGGCGACGGTGAGGTGGGTGGTGATGGTGACGCCGCTCTGGGGGGCGGCGAGGCGACGTTGGAACTCTTCGCCTAGGCGATCGCTGACCCGCACCAGCACCGCCCGGTAGAGCGCCTCCTTCGAGTCGAAGTGGCGGTAGACGATGGCCCGGGTGATGCCCGCCTCGGCGGCCACGTCGTCGAGCGAGGTGGATGCGAAGCCCTCGCGGGCGAAGGCCCGGGCCGCCGCCCGTTCGATCTGGTCCCGGCGTTCGTCGCGACCGAGCAGCCGCCGACCGCCGGTCGGTGCACTCGGCGCGGAACGGTCCGTGTGGTCGTCGTGATCGTCCATCGCACTGCCCCCCGTGCGCCCACCCCGGGCGTCCACGGTGCTCAGTCTGCCAGACCGGGACCGGGTCGAACACACCCCTTGCCAGGTGTAGACAGGTGTGTCTACACTCGGTCTCGTTCCGGGGGGAGCGCTCCGGGCCGGTCGGGGCGGACATGGCACTGCCAGGGTCCGCAACTGACCGGCCCGCTGCGCGTTCGGGACCGGTGTCCCGACACACTCTCCCCCAGGGCGCTCTCCACCTGAGGCGTCAGTACCCCAGGTCGAGGTGCACCGGGCCGAGCAGGGTCTCCCCGGCGGCGAAGCGACGCACGTTCTCGGTCACCCGCGCCGCGAGCAGCGGCACGCCCATCTCGGGGGTGTTGGCGGTGTGGGGGGTGATGATGACCTGGGGCAACGCCCACAACGGGTGGCCCTCGGGAAGGGGTTCGGGGTCGGTGACATCGAGGGCCGCTCCCCCGATCCGACCGGCGGAGAGGGCATCGACGAGGTCGTCGGTGACGACGTGGCGTCCCCTCGCCACGTTGACCAGCCAGGAGTGGGGGGCCATGGCGTCGAGCGCGACGGCGTCGATGATCCCCTCGGTCTCGGGGGTGAGAGCCAGGGCGAGAACGACCAGGTCGGCGTCGGGCACCACATCGAGGAGACGGTCGGGGCCGACGGTGTGGTCGGCGCCGGGGACGGGGTCGGGCCGGCGCCTCACGACGGTGGTGGTCGCGCCGAACGGGGCGAGCAACCCGAGCAGGGCCTGGGTGATCTCCCCGCCGCCGAGGATCACCACCCGGGCACCGAGGAGGTTGTGTCCCGCCGGGCCGGTCCAGCTGTCCTGGCGGGCGTACTCACCGAGGTGCCGCATCCCGGCGAGGGCGAGGGCGAGCGCGTGCTCGGCCACCGGGTCGGCGTACACGCCCTTGCCGCAGGTCCACGTGAGGCTCGGGTCGAGGTGGGGGACGAAGTTCTCGATCCCCGCGAAGGGGAGCTGCACCCATCGCACCCCGGGCGCACTGGCGAGGACCTCGGGAACGAGGTCGGCCCGCTGGGCGTCGGCCCACACGAGGGCGTCGGCTTCGGGCGGCTCGACGACGAGGGCCCCGGCCGCTTCGACGGCGGCGACGAGGGAGTCGTGACGACCCGACACAGGAGCGACCGCCACCCGGACGGGGGATTGGAACGGCTCGATCGGGGGCATCAGATGGATGGTAGAGGAGCTGGTAGTGGAGGGCTGGGGTACCGGCCGCCGTCCCCGCACGCGAAAATGGGTCGAGAAGCCCGCTCGACGCGCCGATAAGGACCCTCCGGAGGTACGAGGACGATGACCGACACCACAGGGGGATCCCATGCTCTACGCGTGGGGATCATCGGCTGCGGCGACGCGGCCCGGCGGGTTCACCTGCCTCGGCTCGAGGCGGCCGGGGCCGAGGTGATCCGCTTCGCCAGCGCCGACCTCGCCGACGCCGAGGCGGCCGCGGCCGTCGCCCAGCACGAGGCGATGGCGACCAACGACTGGCGCAAAGTGGTGACCTCCCCCCACATCGACGCCGTGGACATCTGCACGCCGAGCCACCTGCACGCCGAGATGGCCCTCGCCGCGCTCGACGCGGGCAAGCACGTCCTCGTCGAATCACCGATGGCTCTCACCGTTCGCGACGCCGACTCGCTGCTCAAGGCGGCGGCCCGCAAGGAACGCATGGTCGTGCCCGCCCACAGCGTGCGGTTCATCGGCCCCTACCGTGCGCTCGCCGAGGCGGCCCGGTCCGGGAAGGTCGGCACCGTCACCGGCGCGTTCGCCGAGTTCGGCCACCAGGGCCCGGACCATCTCTATCCGGGGGCGGGCTGGTACCTCCAGCAGGCGCGGTCCGGCGGCGGTGCGCTCATGGATCTCGGGGTGCCGCTCGTCGACCTTCTCCGGCTGGCCACCGGCTCCGAGCCGGTCGAGGCGACGGCCACGATCTCGGGTCAGCGGGGTGAGGTCGAGACCCGCGCCGAGGTGGGCCTGCAGTTCGCCTCCGGGGCGGTCGCCCACATCATCGCCGGGTGGGAAGGCCCGGCGAACCTGATCCAGATCGAGGGGAGCGAGGGCACTCTCCGGCTCGACGACCGAGGGGCCCGGTTCTTGCGCCCCGACGGGTCCGAGGAGCGCCTGCGCCCGTCCGAGGACGGGCCCGACGGCATCGAATCGGTGTTCGTCGCCGCGGTCACCGGTGGCACCCCCACCGTCAACGCTCTCGACGGCCGGGCTGCGGTGGCGACGGTCCTCGCCGCCTACGAGTCGGCCCGGACGGGCGCCGCCGTCAACGTTCCGAGCCCTGCCTGGTGAGCGACGGGCCGGCGGGCGAGGGAGCTGCGTCGGCGGTGACGCTCCAGGACGTCGCCCGGGCGGCGGGGGTGTCGAGCGCGACGGCGTCGCGGGCGCTCAACGGACGGGAGGGGGTGCGTCCGGCGGTCCGAGCCACGGTCGTCGACGTGGCCCGCTCGCTCGGGTACCGAGCCAATCGGGCGGCCCGCAACCTGGCCAGTGGCCGGTCGTCGATCATCGGGGTGGTGCTTCCCTCACGTCACCTGTCGGTCGATCCCTACGGTGCCTCGCTCATCCAGTCGGTCTCTCGCGCCGCCGACCAGCTCGACCAGGGGTTGATGCTGGTGCTGGGCTCCGCCCAGCCCGGGGTCACGGTCCAACACATCCTCCGAGACGGCATCATCGACGGAGTGGTGGTCAGCTCGGTCGCGCTCGGCGAGCCGTGGGTGGACGAGCTGATCGAGTCGCCCATCCCGTCGGTGGTCGTCGGGTCCCGGCCCGAGCGACCCGACGTCTATGGGGTGGACGTGGAGAACCGTGGCCCGGCTGCCGCCGCGGTGTCCCACCTCGTCGAGGGAGGGCGCCGCCGGATCGCCACGGTGACCGGTCCCCTCCATCGCCGAGACGCCGCCGACCGACTCGCCGGCTACCGCGACGCGTTGGCGGCTCACGACATCGAGGTCGACGAGTCGCTGATCGTGGCCGGCGACTTCAACCGCCGTTCGGGCCTCGCCGCAGGAGGCACGCTCTTCGGTGGAGACCGACCGCCCGATGCCGTCTTCGCCGCCAACGACGAGATGGCCCTCGGCGTCGTGGCCGCCGCCGCCCGCCACGGCCTGACCATCCCGGGCGACGTGGCCGTCGTGGGCTTCGACGGCACCGCCACCCCCGAGGACGAGTTGCTCGTGAGGTTCTCGACGGCGGCGGGCGACGACGCCGAGGATGACCCATGGCTCACGTCGGTCCACCAGCCGTTCTCGCAGTTGGGCCGGACGGCGGTGGACACACTCCTCGAGTTGCTCGCCGGAAAGCCGAGAGAACGGGTGCAGACCGTGGAGCCCACCCTCGTCGTCGGGCGATCGTCGCGGTGAGCGTCGGGCGAGAGGCGAGCGAGAGTCGGTAAGGTCACATCGACACCGACCAGTGATCATTCCGGGGGGAACGATGACGCAGATCTTCGACGCCGACAGCCACGTGATGGAGGTGGAGGACTGGCTCCCGTCCTTCGCCGACCCCGACGTGCGCGACCAGCTGGCGCCCCTCGGGTTGGCCAAGGCCGGCAAGGGTGCCGCCGAGTTGATGGGGTCGCTGCCCGAGCTGTGGGAGAAGCATCGCTCCGAGGACATCGACCCGTCGGTGATCTCCGGGCCGAAGGGGTGGCTCGCCCCGGGCGCCCTCGACACCGAGGTGCGTTCGCGGGTGCTCGACGCGCTCGGCATCGACGCGCAGCTCGTGTTCCCGACCTTCGCGCTCGGCCACTTCGCGTCGAGCAAGGACCCCGACGTGCGCTACGGCGGTGCCCGGGCGATGAACCGGGCGATCAGCGCGTTCTGCGCCGACGACCCCCGCATGCTGCCGGTCGGCTACCTGCCGCTCAACGACCCCGATCGGGCCCGCACCGAGCTCGACCTCGCCATCCAGGCCGGTGTGAAAGCGGTGTGGATGCCCTCGGAGCCGCCGGGCGACTTCTCACCCGCTCACGTCGATCTCGACCCGGTGTGGGCCCGCCTCGCCGAGGCCCGAATCCCCTTCGTGCTCCACGTGGGCGGAGGCAAGACACTGAACCGGGCGTTCCACAACAACGGTCGACCGTTGCCCACCGACTGGCTCGGCGGGGGCGAGAACCTGCGAGCCAAGGATCTCCCCGTGCTGCACCACTCACCCGAGCAGTTCCTCGCGTCGCTGGTGCTCGACGGCACCTTCGAGCGTCATCCCGATCTGCGGGGTGGAGCCATCGAGCTCGGGGCGTCGTGGGTGCCGACGATGTTGCGCAACCTCGACCACGCCGCCCGCACCCTGGGCAAGCGTGAGCTGCTGATCAAGGAGCTGTCGCTCGACCCGTCGGACTACATCCGTCGTCAGGTGCGGTTCACGCCCTTCCCGTTCGAGGACACCGCCTGGCTGATCGAGCAGTGCGGACCGGAGTTGTTCTGCTTCTCCACCGACTACCCGCACCCCGAAGGTGGCCGTCGACCCTTCGAGATCTTCGGCGAGGCGATGTCGGGGTTCGACGACACCGCCCGCGAGCGGTTCTTCTGGCGCAACGGCGCCGAGCTGGTCGGGCTTTCCTGACCTGATCGTTTCCTCCGGCCCGGGGGCGGGTACCTACTCCTCATGCCCACCCCCCGCCTTCCGCGCCCGCGGGGTCCGCTCAGCGACGACCTCATCGGCGCGCTCCGCCACGACCTCCCCGTCCCGGCCCCCGACGACCACCTGGTCGACCAGATCGCCGATCCGGCCACCGACGACGACCTCCAGCTCGCTCTCTATGTCGCCTACGAGCTCCACTACCGGGGCTTTGCCGGGGTGGACGAGGCCCGCGAGTGGGATCCCACCGTGCTGGCCTTTCGGGCTCCGCTCGAGCAGCGGTTCGAGTCCGCGCTGCACCGGTTGGTCGCCATCGACCACTCGGCGCCGGTGGATCTGCGAGCCATGATCGCGGCGTTCGACGGGCCCTCTCTGTCCAGCTACACCGAACAGGAGGCCACCGTCGAGCAGTTCTGCGAGTTCCTCGTGCACCGCTCGGCCTACCAGCTGAAAGAGGCCGACCCGCACTCGTGGGGCATCCCTCGCCTCGACGGGCGGGCCAAGGCGGCGCTCATCGAGATCCAGATGGACGAGTACGGCCATGGCCGACCCGGCGCCGGCCACGCCGAGCTGTTCGCCGACACGCTGCGGGCGGCGGGCATCGACGCCACCTATGGCGCTCACCTCGACCGGCTCCCGGGCCTCACGCTGGCCACGACCAACCTCATCTCGCTGCTCGGCCTCCACCGGCGCTACCTGCCCGCTCTCCTCGGCCACCTCGCCTTGTTCGAGATGACCTCGGTGACACCGATGGGCCGGTACGCACGCGCCGCCCGCCGGTTCGGTCTCGGCGACGAGGGCGCCCGCTTCTACGAGGTGCACGTCGAGGCCGATGCCGAGCACGAGGTCGTCGCCGAACACCACCTGCTGGGTCCGGTGGTGGCGAGTGATCCGAGCGCCGGGCCCCTGGTGGCCTGGGGCGCCGCGGTGTTGATGGCGCTCGAGGACCGCTTCGCCCGTCATCTCCTCGACTCGTGGGCCGCCGGTCGCTCGTCGCTGAGAGCGATCGATCTGCGTGAGCCGGTCGCCGCTCGCTGACCTCGGCAGAGCGGGAGCGGGAGCGGGAACAAGCAGAGCTTATGACAACTCGCTTACGCATAACCTCAGCTTGTACGGTGTCGTGCACGTTCGACCCGTCTCCCGCTCGTAGAAGGTGCCAATGGCTGTGATCGACGAGAAGCTCGACGACGTCTACGCCGAGGTGCTCCACCGCAACCCCGGCGAAGGCGAGTTCCACCAGGCCGTCCGCGAGGTCATCGACTCGCTCGGGCCGTCCATCGCCAAGCACCCCGAGTTCACCCGGCGAAAGATCATCCAGCGGATCTGTGAGCCGGAACGCCAGATCATCTTCCGGGTGCCGTGGGAGGACGACCGGGGCGAGGTGCACATCAACCGGGGGTTCCGGGTCGAGTTCAACTCGGCGCTCGGCCCCTACAAGGGCGGGCTGAGGTTCCACCCGTCGGTGAACCTCGGGATCGTGAAGTTCCTCGGCTTCGAGCAGATCTTCAAGAACGCGCTGACCGGGCTGCCCATCGGCGGCGCCAAGGGCGGCTCGGACTTCGACCCCAAGGGTCGCTCCGACCAGGAGATCATGCGGTTCTGTCAGAGCTTCATGACCGAGCTCTACCGCCACCTCGGCGAGTACACCGACGTGCCCGCGGGCGACATCGGGGTCGGCACCCGCGAGATCGGGTTGATGTTCGGCCAGTACAAGCGCATCACCAACCGCTGGGAGTCCGGTGTCCTCACCGGGAAGGGTCTCGAGTGGGGCGGGTCGCTGGTGCGCACCGAAGCGACCGGCTACGGCACCGTGTTCTTCGTCCAGGAGATGCTCGAGTCCCACGGCATGAGCCTCGAGGGCCGCACCGCGGTGGTGTCAGGCGCGGGCAACGTCGCCATCTATGCGATGGAGAAGTTGATCGAGGAGGGCGCCACGGTGGTGGCGTGCTCGGACTCGGCGGGGGTCGTGTTCGACCAGGCCGGCATCGACCTCGACCTGGTGAAGCAGATCAAGGAGGTCGAGCGGGGCCGCATCTCCGACTACGTCGACCGCCGCTCGGGGGCCACCTACAAGGACGGGGCCTGCATCTGGGAGATCGACTGCGAGATCGCGCTGCCCTGTGCCACCCAGAACGAGCTCACCGGGCGCGACGCCGAGAAGCTGATCGCCAATGGCGTGGTCGCGGTGGCGGAGGGGGCGAACATGCCGACCACCCCCGAGGGGGTGCGGGCCTTCCAGGAGGCCGGGGTGCTGTTCGGTCCCGGCAAGGCCGCCAACGCCGGTGGGGTGGCCACCTCGGCGCTGGAGATGCAGCAGAACGCCAGCCGCGACTCGTGGACCTTCGAGTACACCGAGGACCGGCTGCGCCAGATCATGAAGAGCATCCACACCGCCTGTGACGAGACGGCGAAGGAGTACGGCCAGGAGGGCAACCTCGTGATCGGCGCCAACATCGCCGGTTTCGAGCGGGTGGCCCGAGCGATGGTGGCCCTCGGCCTGGTGTGAGGTCTGGTGGTGTCGGGCCGGGCGCCAGCGTTGCCGCCTAGCCCGACACCACCCAGAACAGGCGGGCCGGCTCGCTGCGGAGGTTCTCCCATGAGCGGATCGGCACCCGGTTGACCATGAGGGCGTCGCCTGCCCGCAGCACCGGAGTCTGGTCGCCGAGGTCGACGAGGACGAGGCCGTCGGCGACGAGGATCATCTCGACACCCTTGTGGGCGAAGGTGGGAACCCCGGTGGCGTCGGGGTCGAGGACGGTGAGGAACGCCCGGATCTCGAGGGACGGGTCGTCGAAGAGGGGGACCACGCCGGAGTCCGACGGACGGGCATCGTCGCGGCGGCGGTCGTGGCGCACCAGGTGGTGTTCGACCCGGCCCTGACCACCGAGGAGCTCGTCGACGGTGACGCCGAGGGCTTCGCAGAGGGGGACGACGGTGTCGAGGGACAGGCCGCGGCGCCCGGTCTCGGCCTGGGAGATCGCCGCGGGGGTGATCCCGGCGAGGGAGGCGAGCTGGCCCTGGGTGAGATTGCGGTCGTGGCGGATGCGGCGGAGGCCCTCGCCGAGGCGACCGACGGCGTGCTCCCGACCGACGCGGCAGGTGTGGTCGGGGTCGACCTCGAAGGTGACCAGCATGCCCTGCACCCGGTGGGAGCGTCCCTCGGCCTTGGTGATGCGGAGCCGGTCGGCGCGGCGTTCGAGGACGCACTGGGCGATCTTGGAGACACCGCTCACGACGGCGGGGCTCAGCTGGGAGCGAGTGCCGGTCCAGTAGGCGATGGCGCCGAGGTCGAGCAGCCGGGGGCAGTTGCGGCGGTAGAAGGCGACGGTCTCGGCGGCTCCCCAGTGGGTGAGGAGGTGGTCGAGGCCGTCGACGACGAGACGGGTGCCTTCGCCGATGTGGTCGCCGACGATGAGCGCCTCGAGCTCGGCAGGGCGGGTGGCGGCGAGATCGACGGTGTGGGTCTCGACGCCGGCGGGTGGGTCGAGTCGGGGGGAACCGAGGCAGACGAGGTGGCGGTCGGCGTCGTCGGGGAGGAGGAACGCCGAGAGGGGGTCGATGATCTCGTCGCGGTGCTCGCCGAGCCACACGACGTTGTCGCCGACGACCAGTCCCCCTTCGAGCACGTCGTCGAGGCTGGGGATCCCGCTGGTGCGCCGCTGCATGGGGCGAGGCTAGCAGGTAACCAATAGCAGGGCTATAGCTCGGTGGACCTGACGAAAGCAACGGTATGGTGGTCGATGTCGGTTCCCCACTCAGAGAGAGCCGCGCCCACGAGAGGAGGCCCCCGGTGAGCAAGACGATCGGTACCCCACGCATCACCGTACTGGCAGCGCGTCGCGCCCAGCTGGAAGCCGAGCGAGATCATCTGCTCGACCAGGCCGGGGTGAGCCTCGACGAGCTCGTCGACGTCGACCCCGAGGACCCCACCCGCGGCCGTGACGCGGTGAGCGCCAGCCTGTCGGCTCTCACCCGCACCACCCTGGCCGAGGTGACCGCCGCGCTGGCCCGCATCGACGCCGACACCTACGGCCGGTGCGAGGGCTGTGGCACGAGCATTCCCGACGAACGCCTGGAGATCATGCCGGCAGCCGCCTTGTGTGTGGCCTGCCAGCAACGGAGCGAGTGACGGCTGTTCCCGCCAGGGGCTGTCACCTCGGCCGTGGACGCCGGCTGCTGACGCAATGGGGCGTCGGCAGCCGGCCCACGGTCGTCTGAACTGCCGGGCGAGGGGCGAGCCAAGTCAGAACGTGCGGGCCAGTTCGACGAGCTGGTCGAACGCCGCACCCCATCCCTCGGCGAATCCCATCTCGGCATGACGGGTGCACCCGTCGGGGTCGCGGTGACGAGCGACGGCTCGGTAGAGGGTGCCGTCACCGTCAGGGGTCATCTCGACCACCGCGGTGAAGGGCATGTCGTCGCCCGTCGGGCCGGGTCGGTAGCCGGGGGTGAGCGCGGTGGTCCACACGAGCCGCTCGTTCTCGACCACCTCGAGATAACAGCCGGCCCCTCCGTCCATGTCCTCCCCCTCGGGCGAGCGCATGGTGGTGCGGAACACCCCGCCGGGACGGAGGTCGATCTCACAGTCGACGGTCTCCCACGGCTTGGGCGTGAACCACTTCACGAGGTGTTCGGGTCGGGTCCAGGCGGCCCACACCGCCGAGGGTGGAACGTCGACTCGGCGTTCGAGGACCAGGTCGAGGTCGGGGTCGATGTCGACGGGGGCGAGCTCGGTGGAGGTGGTGTCGGTCATGGCGTGGGGTCCTTCCCTGGGACTGTGTCGGGTGGTTCCGGTGATTCGGTCGTGACGGCGCCGCTGGCCAGGTAATCGTCGAGCTGGTCGAGGCGTTGTTCCCACCGCTCGCGCTGGGTGGCGAGCCAGCCCGTGGCCGGCCCGAGGCCCTCGGGGTCGAGACGCCAGGTGCGCACCCTCCCCCGCTTGGTGGAGCGGACGATTCCACACGACTCGAGCACCCCGAGATGCTGGGTGAACGACGGCAGGGCCATGTCGAAGGGGCGAGCGAGGTCGGTGGTGGCGGCCGGGCCGTCGCCGAGGCGTTCGACCACGGCCCGCCGGGTCGGATCGGCAAGGGCGGCGAAGAGCCCGTCGAGGTCGGCGGGCGGGGCGGCGGTGGGGGGCGGGGTCACGGTCCCACCTTCGCGCCGGTCCATCACTTAGGTCAACACCTAAGTGTCGGAGACGGGTCGGCAGGGGCATGATGGGACGAGCAGACGAAAGGAGATGCACATGGCAGGCCTCCATCTCGGTGAGCTCGAGATCACCTCGCCGGCGTTCAAGCACGCGGGGAGGATCCCCGACGAGTACACGGTCAACGGTGAGGACGTGTCACCCGAGCTGTCCTGGTCGGGCGCCCCCGACGACACCGCTCAGTTCGCGCTGATCTGTCACGATCCCGACGCCCCCCTCACCGACGGGTTCACCCACTGGGTGCTGTACGGCATCCCCGGCGACGTCACCAGCATCCCTAGGGGCGGCGGCGACGCCTATGTGCACGGAGCGACCGACTTCGGCGCCCAGGAGTACGGGGGCCCCGCTCCCCCGCCGGGACACGGACTCCACCACTACTTCTTCCACCTCTACGCTCTCAGCGGCGAGGTCGACGCAGCTCCGGGTCTGACCCGCACCGAGCTGTTGGAGAAGATCGATCCGCTCATCACCGTGCAGTCCCGCATCGTCGGCACCTACCACCGTTGAGCGCTCACCGGGGTCGGGCGGTGAACGCCCGGCCCCGGGCGGGGCGGCCGGTCATCATGGTGGCGATGAGTTCCCTCCGGCTCGCCGGTCGAGACCGGGGACCAAGGAGGTCACAGACATGTGCCGGAACATCACCACCCTGCGGGGGCTCGAGCCTCCGGTCACGCCCGAGGAGATCGAGGCTGCGGCCCGCCAGTACGTCCGCAAGGTCAGCGGCGTGCAGTCGACCTCGGCGGCGACCGAGGAGGCATTCGAGCGAGCAGTGCGCATCGTGGCCGATGCCACGATCGAGCTGCTCGACGAGTTGCCGCCGCGCCGCAACCCGCCCAAGACCGAACCACCGTTGCGCCGCCTCGCCCGCTCCGGCTGAGCGA
>SKKL01000296.1 GCA_007121465.1 Acidimicrobiales bacterium
AACGCCTACCTCGACCGGGTCTTCGGCCCCATCGGCTCGTGACCTCGGTCGGCGACCTCACCACCCCCGCCCTCGTCGTCGACGCCGACCGCCTCGAGGCGAACCTGGCCACCATGGCCGAACGCCTTCCCGGCGACCGGTTGCGTCCCCACGTCAAGGCCCACAAGACCACCGAGCTCGCCCGCCGCCAGCTCGCCCACGGGCATCGCGGCTTCACCTGCGCCACCATCCGCGAGATCGAGGGAATGGCCCGGGCCGGCCTCGGCGACGACCTCTTGCTCGCCAACGAGGTCGTCGACGCCCGCCGCCTCGGCGCGGTCGCCGACGAGACCGGAGCCCGCATCACCGTGGCGGTCGACTCACCCGAGACCATCGACGCAGCGGCCGCCGGCGGCGTCGCGGAGGTCCTCATCGACGTCAACGTGGGGCTCCCCCGTTGTGGATGTCGCCCCGACGACGCCGGCCGCCTCGCCGACCTCGCTCGTGCGGCGGGCCTCGAGGTGCGCGGCGTGATGGGCTACGAGGGCCACGTCACCGTCATCGAGGACCGCTCCGACCGGGCCGCCGCCGTCGAGGCCGCCATGACCAAGCTCACCGCGGCCCACGACGCGGTCGGCGGCGACATCATCTCGGGCGGAGCGACGGTGAGCTGGGACCTGAACCGGTGGGTCACCGAGCTCCAAGCCGGGTCCTACGCACTGATGGACACGGTCTTCGCCCCGATGACCCCCGAGTTCTCCCCGGCACTGCACGTCCTGGCCACCGTGATCTCGGTATCGAAACGCTGGGCCGTGTGCGACGCAGGACTCAAGTCGCTCGGCATGGACCACGGCAACCCCACGCTCGCCGACGGGCGGGGCGAGGTGCTGTTGGTCTCGGACGAACACGTCGTGTTCACTCCCGGCGACGGACCACCGCTCCATGTGGGCGACCGGGTGAGGATCGTGCCCGCCCACATCGACCCCACCGTCGCCTACCACGAGGCCATGCACCTCGTGCGCGGCGACGGCACCGATGACGAGGTCGTCGACACGTGGGCGGTCGACCTCCGAGGCTGGTGAGACCTGGCCGACCGGGGGTCGGGGAGCATGGCGCATGTTTGAGGATGCCCATCGCGGGCAAGTCATAGCCCGCTAGAGCTGTAAACCGAGCGGGCGACACGACTCAGGAGTACTGCTAATGGCCGCCCCCGACACCCCCACGACCCCGCGACGCTGGCTCCGCTGGCTGGCCGCCCCCGCCGTGGCCCTGCTGCTCACCGCCGCCTGTGGCAACGACGACGACGACCCGGGAACGACGACGACCACCAGCGACGTCGACGGCATGACCGACGACCTCGAAGACGGGGTCGATGATCTGACCGACGACGCCGAGGACATGGTCGACGACCTCGACGCCGACTCCGCCGAAGAGGCCCAGGCCGAGCTCGAAGAGGCGCTGCGCGACGCCGGACTCTCCAACCTGGCGACCGCGGTCGCCCAGGTCGACCTGTCCGAGATCCTCGACGACAACGAGTTCACCCTGTTCGCCCCCGACGACCAGGCGTTCCTCGCCCTCGACGCCAGCGACCTCAACGACCTTCTCAGCGACCCCGCCGCGGTGCTCGAGCTTCTCCAGAACCACATCGTGGTGGGCGAGCGCATGACCGCCAGCGACCTCGCTGACGAATCGTCGGTCACCGCCGAGTCCGGCAACAGCCTCACTGTCTCCGAGACCGCAGGTGAGCTCATGGTCGACGGGGCCCAGGTCACCGACACCGTCGAGGCCGGCGACGGCATCATCCACGTCATCGACAGCGTCCTGCTCCCGGCGGCGACCAGTTGATCACCGACGGTTCGAAGGTCTCGACCGAGAACCTCGGCAAGAAGTACGGGGACAGATGGGCGGTCCGAGGGGTCGATCTGGCCGCCGACGAACTGCGAATCGTCGGGCTGATCGGCCCCTCGGGCTGCGGCAAGACCACCCTGGTCAGGATGCTCAACGGGATCCTCCCACCCGACGAAGGGTCGGTGAGCCTCCTCGGCAAGGACCCCCAGAAGTTCGGTTCCACCGACCGTCAACGCATCGGGTATCTCCCCCAGCAGGCGGTGCTGTTCCCCGAGCTCAGCCTGTGGGAGAACCTCAACTACCACGCCTCGCTGGCCGGGGTGCGGTTCCGGCGGCGGGCGCGCCTTCACGAGCTGCTCGAGTTCGTCGAGCTCGGCGACGACCGCAAGAAGAAGGTGCACGAGGCGTCGGGAGGCATGCAACGCCGCCTCGCCCTCGCCGCGGTGCTGGTGCACAAGCCCGAGGTGCTGTTCCTCGACGAGCCCACGGCGGGCATCGACCCCATCCTCCGCCGTCGCATCTGGGAGCGGTTCCGTCTCCTGCGCGACGAGGGCACCCTGCTCGTCGTCACCACCCAGTACGTCGGTGAGGCAGCCGACTGCGACGATGTCGGCGTGCTGTCGGAGGGACAGCTGCTGTCGCTCACCTCACCCGGCGAGTTGGCCCGCACCGCCTATGGAGGGGACCTGGTCGAGATCACCTCCGTCGACCCGCTGCCGGAGCATCTCGTGGCCGAAGCCGACACCCTCGACGGGGTCACCAGCGTCGAACGCATCGGGCCCCACAGCGCCCAGCTGGTCGTGCACGAGGCGAAAGAGACCCTGCCACTGCTCCGCGACTGGCTCGACCACCACGACGTGACCACCACCTCGGTCGACGAGCCCACCATCGACTTCGACGAGGTGTTCGTGCGCATCGTCGAACGGGACCGCGGTGAGAGGGCCGAAACGGACGACGATGCCGCCGAATCGGATGATTCGAGAACGGGCGAGGCCGCCGAGGTCGACCTGACCGCCGGCAACCAGCAGCCGCACGAGCGCGAACGACCCCTGGAGCGGTTTTGACACCGATCGTCACCCGCCACCTGCGCCCCCTCATCCAGGCGTCGGGTCTCATGCGCAAGGAGCTCTCCCAGACCCTGCGCCAACCCCAGCTCATCCTGCTGCTCGCCGGCGGGCCGTTCGTCATCCTCGTGATCTTCGGGTTGGGCTATGACGAAGAGCAGCTCGCCCTTCGTACCCGGTTCATCGGCCCGACCGACAGCATCTACGCCACCGCCGTGGACGAGCACTCCGACCTGCTCTCCCAGTACGTGATCCCGGCCGGGTTCAGCGACGACATCTTCGAAGCCCGGCGCGACCTCGAGGACGATGAAATCGACCTCATCGTGATCTTCCCCGACGATGCCGAGGTGCTCATCGCCGACGGCGAGCAGGCGCCCATCACGATCCTCCACGACAAGCTGGACCCCGTTCAGCTCATCGCGGTCGAGGTCGCGTCCCGCCTCGCGGTCGGAGAGGTCAACGCGACCATTCTCGAACAGCTCGTCGGCGAAGGCCTCGACGGGTTGCGTCCCCTGACCGACCATCTCGACGACGCGGTCGTCGCCGCCGAGGCTCTCGAGCAAGCCGAGCGCGAGGGCGACAGCGCCGCCGCCCAAGAGCACTACGAGGAGCTCGACGCCGCGCTCATCGGTGCCGAGACCGCCCTCGGCGCGTCGGCGTTGGTCATCGACCAGCTGGCCGGGACCGACACCACCGACGCCACCGACTCCATCGAGGAAGCCCAGGCCGACATCCGGTCCATCCGTCGCGACGCCGACCCGGACAGCCCGGCGACGACCGCCGGCATCGGCCAGCGCACCGCCGATGTCGCCGAGGTGGCCACGACACTGGCCGACGTTCCCCCCAACGTGATCGTGCGGCCCTTCTACCACGAGTTCCAGCACCTCGGGGAGGAGCACATCACCTCCACCAGCTTCTTCTCCCCCTCCACCATCGCTCTGCTCGTCGCCCACCTCGGCCTCACCTTCGCCGCCATGTCGGTCATCGCCGACCGCCGCCTCGGCGTGTTCGAGATCTACCGGGTGGCGCCGATGGGCCCCGGCCAGATCGTGTTCTCCAAGTACCTGGCCTTCCTCCTGCTCGGCGCTTTCGTCGCCGCCGCCCTGCTCGCTGCGGTGGTCCTCGGTCTCGGTGTGCCCATGCTCGGCGCCATCCCGTGGGTGGTGGTGGGCATGGCCGGGATGCTCCTCGCCTCCATCGGACTCGGTCTCATCGTCTCGGCCCTCGCCAACACCGACATCCAGGCCGTTCAGTACTCCATGCTCGTCCTGCTCGCCGGGCTGTTCTTCGGCGGGTTCTTCCTCGACCTCAGCGCCTTCGCCACCCCGGTGCAGGCCCTCGCCCAGGTCCTCCCCGTCACCCACGGCATCTCGGTGCTCCAGGACGTCATGTTGCGCGGCGTCGAGCCCGACATGATCGACCTGATCAGCCTGGCCGCACTCACCGGCGTGTACGGGATCGGCGCCATGATGCTGATGCGGTGGCAGCTGCGAGCGTGACGCCGTGACCTCACCCTTCGACCGCATCGACGACCGCACCGCGGGTTCGGTCATGATCGGCGTTGCCGCCGGCGGGGTGGTCGTCGCCATCCTCGGGGCCATCGTCGGCTGGAACCTCGTCGGTCGGCTCGACTCCGCCGCGTCCGACACGCTCACGGTCACCAACGCCGCCCTCGCCACCATCGAGGACACCATCGAGGTCAGCGACGACGTCGTCGGATCCACCGTCGAGGTCCTCGAAGCGGTCGAGCTCGCTCTCGCCGACCTCGTCGTCGCGGTCGACACCAGCCAGCCGCTGCTCGAGAGCCTCGCCGACCTCGGCGACGAGGCCGCTCCCAACCTCGAGTCGGCCAGCGACACGCTGCGCTCCCTCGAAGAGGTGGGCGACACGATCGACGGGCTCCTCCTCACCCTCAGCGGCCTCCCCGGCGTGCCCTCCTACGACCCCGACACGTCCCTCGCCGAGCAGTTCGGTCAACTGGCCGACGACATCGAGCCGCTGGCCGACACGCTGCGCGACACCGCCGAGGGCATCGGCCCCACCGTCGACGCCACCGCCGACCTCCAGGAGCGGCTGACCGTCCTCGAGGGGGCGGTGAGCGAGGTCCGCCAGGACCTGTCCCGCAGCGACGACCTGTTGAGCGAGTACTCCGAGACCGCCACCGCCGCCCGAGTCCTCACCGACACCACCGGACGTGGCCTGTCCGCCGACGTGGCGGCCGCCCGTGTGCTCATCGTGCTCGCTACCCTCGTGTTCGCCACCGCCCAGATCGTCCCGTTCTGGTTCGGCCGCGAGCTCCGGGCCCGCCACGCCACCCCACCCGCCTAGTTCCATCGCCTGCAACACGGAGCCCGACCCATGGACGTCATCACCCTCGACACACCATCGCTCGGCGACCGCAGCTACCTCGCCCACGACGGCACCAACGCTCTCGTCGTCGACCCCCAGCGCGACATCGACCGGGTCCTCGATGCCGCCGAGGCGGCCGGGCTCACCATCTCCCACATCGTCGAGACCCACCTGCACAACGACTACGTCAGTGGCGGCCTCGCCCTGTCCCGGGTCACCGGCGCCGAATACATCCACGCCGCCGACGAGAAGCTCCGCTTCGACCACACCCCGGTCGGCGATGGCCACCGTTTCGAGGTCGGGTCCCTGCAGGTCGAGGTGCTCCACACTCCGGGTCACACCCCACACCACCTGAGCTTCGTGGTTCGCCACGGCGACGACCCACCGGCGGCGTTCACCGGCGGGTCACTGTTGTACGGCACCGTCGGCCGGACCGACCTCGTCGACACCGACCTCACCGACGAGCTGACCCGCGCCCAGTTCCAGAGCGCACGCCGACTCGCCGATGCGCTGCCGCCGGACACCCAGATCTACCCCACTCACGGTTTCGGCAGTTTCTGTGCCTCGGCCAAGAGCGACGGGGAGTCCGACGGCACCCTCGCCACCGAGCAAGAGATCAACCTCGCGTTCACCATCGACGACGAGGACCAGTTCGTCGAACGACTGGTCGAGGGTCTCACCGCCTACCCCCGCTACTACGCCCAGATGGGTCCCATGAACAAGGCCGGCGCGACCCCCACCGACCTCTCGCCTCCCACCGAGGTCGACCCGGTCGAGCTGGCGCGACGCATCCATCGCGGCGAGTGGGTCGTCGACCTGCGCCAGCGACGGGTGTTCGCCTCTGATCACGTGACCGGCACCATCGGCATCGAGCTCGAGGATGCGTTCTCGACCTACCTCGGGTGGCTGATCCCGTGGGCCACTCCCCTCACTCTCCTCGGTGACACGATCGACCAGGTGGGCGAGGCGCAACGACAGCTCATCCGTATCGGCATCGACCGACCCCAGGGCGCGGCGACCGGCTCCCCCGACGACTGGGCCGACCCGACCGATCGGCGCAGCTACCCGGTGGTGACCTTCGCCGAGCTCGCCGAGATGGGCGCGCTCGACGGGGTCATCCTCGACGTGCGCCGACCCGACGAGCACTGCGACGGCCACATCGACGGCTCGGTCCACCTGCCCCTCGACGAGCTGCTCGGCCGCATCGACGAGGTCGCCGACACCCGGCTGTGGGTGCACTGTGCCAGTGGGTTCCGGGCCAACATCGCCGCCAGCCTCCTCGATCGGGCGGGCCACGACGTCGGCCTCATCGACGACGCCTTCGACCAGGCCGGCGAGGCCGGGTTGACGATCCGCATCGAGGGCTGAATCAGAGGCGGGTGAGGAACCCGGCCAGCACCGACGGCCACTCGGTGACCGCCCCAGGGGTGGCCGCGATGTGCAGCTCGACGTCGGGGAGGTACTCGGCGAGCTTCTCCCCCGTCGAGACGGGGTGGCCGGCGTCGTCGGTCCAGCTCAAGACCAGCGTCGGGACGTCGATGGCCGCGAGACGATCGGGGTCGGGTAGGTCCGAGGACGCCGCGCCCCGCATCACGTGGGGCAACGCCGCGGGATCCATGGCGGCCAGGTTCTCGCGTGAGCGGGCCTTGCCCTCCTCGCCGAACATGGTGGTCGGGGGCTGGGACCGGGACAGGGCGATGAGCCGGTCGACGCCCTCGGTCTCGGCGATGTTCGCCGTGGTCTCGTAGCCCTCTCGCTGCGCGGCCCGGGTGTCCCACGCCGTCGGGGGGACCACCAGCACCAGTGCCTCGATCCGGTCGGGATCGGCGATCGCGGCGTAGAGGGCGGTGGCCGCGCCCATCGACGCGCCTGCGGCGACGAACCGATCGGTTCCGGCGACGGTCGCGAGCTCGAGCATGTCCCGGGCCAGCACGTCCCAGCGATAGGCCGCGGGGTCGAGCGGCGCGGGCGACTCACCATGGCCCCTCGCGTCATAGCGCACGCAGCGCCACCCCGCTTCGGCGGCTGCGGGGACGAGGCCCGCCAGAGGACTGGTCTGGTCCCCCCGGCGGCTCGAGGTGAGACCGTGACCCCACACCAGGGTGCGGTCACCGTCTCCGATCTGGTCCCAGGCGAGCTCGGTCATGCGGGGTCGGAGGTCGAGTCTGAGTCCGACTTGGTTCCCCCCGACGAGGTCAACGACGAGGCCACCTGCGAGGCCGAGGGGGTGCTGGTCCCATCGGTGTCTCCATTCGATCCCTTGCCCCCGACCTGACCGGTCCGGCCGGCGAGCTGGGCGAACAGCGCGGTCAGGTCGACCCCGGTGAGGTCGGACGCGAGCTGCATGCCCTGCGCCACGTTGTTGGTGACGGTCTTGGTGAGCTGGGACGCACCATCGGTGGAGATCACCGTGAGCTTGTCGATCG
>SKKL01000196.1 GCA_007121465.1 Acidimicrobiales bacterium
CACCGCCGGGCATCGCCACCTCGGCGGCACCGTCGACCAGTCCCCAGCGTCGGGCGAGGAACGCCGCGGCGCAGGCTCCTGTCCCGCACGCCTCGGTGATGCCGACGCCCCGCTCCCACACGGCCAGCTGCAGCGTGTTGGGGACCGCGCCGGGAGCGATGAGCTCGAGGTTGACCCCGTCGGGAAAGTGGGACTCCACCTCGGGGCCGACGACGGCGAGATCGACGTGGGAGGGGTCGGTGACCCAGGCAACGATGTGCGGGTTGCCGAGGTCGGCGGTGGCGAGCTCCTTGACCGGTACCGGCAGTTCGATTCCTGCGGTACCCGGGCCCGGACCGACAACGCCCATGTCGACCCGGACCGTCACCTCGCCCGAGCGGGGACCGGGCCGGACATCGAGCTCGCGCCGTCCGGCGTCGGTGGCAGCGACGACCGTTCCCTCTCGTTCACCGCGGGCGGCCACGACCGCCTGGGCGAGACAGCGGATTCCGTTGCCGCTCATCTCGGCGCGGGTGCCGTCGGCGTTCCACAGGTGCATGACCACGTCGGTGTCGGCCGGGTCGTCGGGGCCGGGCGCCGCACCGTGGATCAACCCGTCGGCCCCGATCCCCGACCGCCGGTCACACAGCAGGCGCGCCAGCTCAGGACCCGCGGCGACCGGGCCGTCGTTGGTCGCGTCGAGGACGACGAGGAAGTCGTTGCGCAGGCCGTGGTGCTTGGAGAGCTTCATCTCACTCCAGTCTCGCCCGTCGGAGTGCCGATGCACCATCAGGTTCAGACTCGATCCCAGATCTCGACGAGCGGTTCGGTGAGGACAGCAGGGTCGTCGGAGGCGTCGAGCCAGGTGATGCGAGGGTCGCGCCGGAACCAACGCTCCTGGCGACGGGCGAAGCGCCGGGTCCGTCGACGGGCCTCGTCCACGGCCTCGTCGAGGGTGCAGCGACCGGCGAGGTGCCCGGCCAGCTCCTTGTAGCCGAGCGCCTGGGCGGCTGAGCGCGACCACCCGCGGGAGTCCGAGACCAGACGATCGACCTCGGCGAGGAACCCGGCTTCCATCTGGGCGTCGTAGCGGCGGTCGATGCGCTGGTCGACGACCTCGCGAGGCAGGCGAACCCCGACGAGCACGAACCGAGTGTCGGGGTACTCCTCCAAGCCGGGTCCGAACTCCGAGAAGGGCCGGCCCGCGCCGACGGTGACCTCGAGGGCGCGCAGCACCCGCCGTCGGTTGCCGGGTTCCATCCGGTCGGCAGCGACGGGGTCGAGCTCGGCGAGGCGGCGGTGAAGGACCTCGGTGTCGGGCTCGGCCGCGAGCTCGTCGGCCACCTCGGGGAAACGCCCCGGGAGCTCGAGGTCGTCGACGACCGCCCGCAGGTAGAGGCCGGTTCCGCCGACCAGTAGTGGTCGTCGTCCCCGGGACTCGATGTCGGCGATCGCTCGGCGGATCGCCCGCTGGAAGTCGGCGAGGGTGAACTCCTCCCAGGGGTCGACCAGGTCGATGCCGTGGTGGCGCACCTCGGCCTGCTCGGCTCGGGTGGGCTTGGCCGTGCCGATGTCCATCCCCCGGTAGACCTGCATCGAGTCGACCGAGACGAGCTCGATGTCGTCTCGATGACGGGCCAGCCACAGGGCGAGAGCCGACTTGCCCGACGCCGTGGTGCCGACCAGCGCGACCGGCGGAGGCATCAGAAGAACTCGTCGAGCATGATGAAGAAGTCGAGGCGGGCCAGGTCGGGTTGTTCGAGACCGTAGGCGTCGACGAAGACCGGCACGGCGTGGCCCCCGAAGTTCTGGGCGACGCTGCGGGCGGCGATGCCGAGATCGCGATGGCGATCACCGACTCCCGATCGTCCGAGGTCGACATAGCCCGAGACCGAACCGGCATCGACGATCACGTTGGGCACGCAGTAGTCGCCGTGGATCACGACGAGATCGTCGTCACCACCGGGACGGCTCTCGACCATCAGCTCGTACAGGCGGGATGCGCTCATCCCCGCGAAGAGCGCCTCGAAGTCCGACTCGTCGACCAGCCCGGCGTCGACCCGGGCGGCGGCCCGGGCCAGGTCGGTCTCGGTGGTGGAGTCGAAGGGGCAGCCGTCGACCGGGACCGTGTCGTGGAACTGTCGCAGGGCCCGTCCGAGGATCTGGAGGAGACGCTCGGGGTCGAACTGGTGCTCGAGGGAGGTGGCGTCGCTTCCGGGGAGGGCGGCGACGACCAGCCACTCGTGGTCGGCGTCGGCTCCGGTGTCGATCACCTCGGGCACCGAGAGGTGGTCAGCGAGCCAACGGAGCCGCTCGGCCTCGTCGGCCAGGGTGGTCTCCAGATCCGGGTGTGCAGTGTCGGTCCGCCGAACCTTCACGAACCAGTCGCCGTCGGGCCGGACCACTCGCACCGTGGAGGCGTCGGACATGCCGACGGTGACCGGCACCACCTCGGCGTCGGCGACGAGGTCGGCCACCGACGGGGGCAGGACCGCCGGGTCCATCTCTCGGCTCACCCGGCGGCGACGGGGATACGGGTGCGGTGCCGGGGGGTGGCCAACACCTCCCGCAGCTCGCCGCGCAGATGGTGCGCCGCGGCGTCGGTGATCTCGACGGTGGCGAGGGTCCCCACCCGCATCGGACTGTCGGCGGGGAAGTGGACCAGCTTGTTCTGACGGGTGCGGCCGGTGAGCACCGAGGCGTCGCGCTTCGAGGGACCTTCGACCACGACCTCGTCGACCCGGCCGATGCGCTCGAGGTTGCGGCGCAGCGCCGAGCGCTCGACGACGTGACGGAGCCGGTCGAAGCGTTCGACCGACACCGCATGGTCGACGAAACGGTCGACCCACTCGGCGGCTTCGGTGCCCTCGCGCGGCGAGTAGATGAAGGTGTAGGCCGAGTCGTAGTCGGCGGCGGCGGTGACCTCGAGGGTGGCCTCGAAGTCGGCTTCGGTCTCGCCGGGGAAGCCGACGATGATGTCGGTGCTGACCGCCAGGTCGGGGACTCCCGCTCGGGCGGCCGCCAGCTTCTCGAGGTAGCGCTCGGCGGTGTAGCCCCGGTGCATGGCCGCGAGGACCTGGTCCGAACCCGACTGCAACGGCAGGTGGAGGTGCTCGCACACCTCGGGCGTGTCGGCCATCGCCGCGATGGTCTCGGGCCGCAGGTCCTTCGGGTGGGGGCTGGTGTAGCGCACCCGGGAGATGCCCTCGACCGCTCCGACCGTCCGCAGCAGGTCGGCGAACAGCGGCCGGGGACGACGGCGGGGGTCGTCCGCCCACTCCGCTCCTGCGATGGTCGTGTCGCCGACGGGGTCCGGTGCCTCGGTCCGCAGCCGGGACGTGAGGTCACGGCCGTAGGAGTTCACGTTCTGGCCGAGCAGCGTGACCTCGATGACGCCGTCGGCGGCCAGGCGCTCGACCTCGGTCACCAGGTCACCGAACCGGCGACTGGCCTCGGCCCCGCGAACCGACGGCACGATGCAGAACGCACAGCTGTTGTCGCAGCCGACCTGGATGGTCACCCACGCGGCGAAGTCGACCTCCCGCTTCACCGGTAGGGCCGACGGAAACGCCTCGGCGTCGTCGAGCGCGCCTTGGGTGAGGATCTCGGTGACCGGGCCGGAGTCACGGGACTCGCGCAGCAGCTCGGCGGCCCGTCCGACGTTGTGGGTGCCGAACACGACATCGACATGGGGAGCGCGCTCCCGTATGAGTCCCTGGTCCTTCTGCGCCAGGCACCCGCCGACCACGATCTCGAGGTCGGGACGCTCGGCTTTGCGGGCTTTCAGATGGCCGAGCTTGCCGTAGAGCTTGTTGTCGGCGTTCTCACGGATCGTGCAGGTGTTGAGCACGACGACGTCGGCCTCGTCCTCGCTCGCGGCAGGAACGAGCCCGTCGGCCTCGAGCAAGCCGGCGATGCGTTCGGAGTCGTGCTCGTTCATCTGACACCCGTAGGTGCGGATGACATAGGAGCGGGCCATCGCCCCAGCCTATGAGGTCCCCGGCAGGCCGGGGTAGACGAGGCGTCGATGCCACCCGGGACGGCCTGGGGTTCTGGCCCATCTGTAGGATTCCGGTCAGAGAGCCGTGACCGGATCGTGACTGACGGAATGTCAGGAAGCGGAGGCCTGATCCGACGAGGAACCGGTGAGCCCCCTGACGTCGCCGGTCACCGACGACCCGGTCCGAGACCCGCTGCTGCCCAGAAGTTCGACCAACGACGCCGATGAGGTCTCCGCCCTCCTGCGAGAAGGCGCTATCGAGAGCCACGTCCAACCTCTCGTGCGGCTCACCGACGGCGAGATCGTGGGCTACGAGGCGCTCAGCCGTGCCGCGACCCCGCTCGGTCCACCCGACCGCTGGTTCGCCGCCGCCCAGACTGCCGGGCTGTCCCACCTGCTCGAGGCGGCCTGCCTGCGGGCCGTCGCTGCTGTCGGGCCACCTCCCGGCGACCGGCTGCTCTTCGTCAACGTGACCCCCGGAAACATCGCCCACCCACTCGTCGAGTCCGCCCTGTCGCGACTCCCGAGCCGCACCGTCATCGAGCTCACCGAACAGGAGGCCGTCGCCGACCCCGACACGCTCCGCGAACACCTCCAGCGTCTGACCCGACGAGGAACGAGGGTGGCCCTCGACGATGTCGGAGCCGGCTACTCGGGGCTCCGCCAGATCGTGCGACTCCGCCCCGAGTTCCTGAAGCTCGACCGCGAGCTCATCGACGGCATCGACCGAGACCGGACCCAACAGGCGCTGGTGGCTTCGCTCGTCGGTTTCGCACGCCAAGCGGGGATCAGCCTCATCGCCGAGGGAATCGAGACCACCGAACAGCTTCGCTGGCTGCGTTCGGCGGGCGTCTCGCTCGGTCAGGGCTACCTGTTCGCCCGGCCCGGCCCGGCCTGGCCGGGGATCAGCTCTTCCACCAGCACCCGGTCCAGCCTGCGCACCACCGTCCTCGTCGGACGCATGGAGCTGGCCACTACTGCCCGGGAGGCCTGTGAGATCGCGGCCGACCACCTCTTCGCCCTCGGCGACCTCATGCCGTCGGTCTACCTCGAGGCGGGCGGCCGCTTGCGCTGCACCGCCCAACGAGGCCTCTGGCAGGTGCTCGACGGGATGGAGCCCGGGGCCGGCATCACCGGCCGCGCCTACCGCACGGGAGAGGTCCAGTCCGTGCCCGACGTCGCCCTTGCGCCCGACTACCTCGAGGCCATCCCGGGGGTCGTGGCCGAGTACTGCACACCCATCCGCATCGACGGCCACATCGCCGGAGCGCTCAACGTCGAGTCCTCCGCCGCCTTCGCTCCCGACACCCTCGAGGAGGTCGCCGAGGTCGCCGACCTCCTCGGTCGTCAACTCGCCGCGCTGCCGTCCGAACCCGGGGTCGGACCGCTGCGCCAACTTGCCACCCTCGCCGCCGAGCTCGTCGGCCTGACCGACCCCGAGAGCACCGCCGAGTCGATCGTCGCGGCCGCCTGCGAGCTGACCGGGCTCGACAGCGGGGTGGTGATCGTCGACGACGAGGACCACGACCGGGTGCCGATGGGAGCCACTGGTCCCCTCGCCCGGGTCCTCGCTGCCCTCCCCGACTCCGACATCACCCACATCACCTCGCTGCTCACGCCACTGACCTCCTGCTACTCGTCGGGCGAATCGACCGGTCGGACCTTCGTCGGGGGCGAGACCCTTCGCGACGCCGGCGCCTGCGCGGTGGTGGCCCTCCCGCTCGTCGCCCGGGGCCGACGCAACGGTCTGATGCTCATCGCCGGGACGCAACCGACCTCCATAGACCGAGAGACGGTCGAACCCGTCGAGCTCCTCGCCACCCTCGCGGGCAGCTGCATGGAGGTCGCCACCCATCTCGACGATCTCCAGAACCGGGTTCACCTCGATGCCCTCACCGGCCTCGAGAACCATGCCCGGTTCCACGACACCCTCCGAGACATCGACCCGGATACCGACATCGCGGTGGTGATGTTCGACGTCGATCGGTTCAAGACCGTGAACGACACCCACGGCCACCTCGTGGGTGACGAGCTCCTCCGCTCGATGACCCGCGCGATGGGCCGGGTCGTTCGGGCGGGGACACGTCTCTTCCGGGTGGGGGGCGACGAGGTGGCGGCCATCATCCCGGACGCCCTCGCCAACCATGCCGAGTTGGCCACCCGTCAGCTGGCCGAGGCGGCGGCCACCGTTGTCGGCCCCTACGGCGCCGACATCTCGGCGGGGATCGCCATCCGCCTGCCCGACGAGGCGACGATCGACACGCTCGCCCGGGCCGACGCCGCCCTCTATCGCGCCAAGCGCACCGGCCTGGGCATCCTCGTCTCCTAGAGGTCGCCTCCCGGTCGGCCGACGACAGACTCAGGCGTCGGCGCTGGCGCTGGCGAGGAGCTGCTCGCTCACCGACCAGAGGCGAGTGGCGGCATCGTCGTCGAGGGCATGACGAGACGGGCTCACCGCCCGCCGGTTGCTGAAGTATCCGCCGGTGAGGCCCTCCACCTCCGGGGACGACGCGAGATGCACGATGGTGTCGGCTCCCTCGGAGGCGTCGAGGGCCACGACGCGAGGGAGTGCTCGCACCACCTGCTGGGTGAGCCGAGTGTCGCCCTCACCACCGAAGTTGGTCTTCACCAGCCCGGGGTGGGCGGCGTTGACCGCCACCCCCGTGCCTCGGAGACGTCGGGCCGCCTCGCGGGTGAACAGGAGATTGGCCAGCTTCGACTTCCCGTAGGCGTCCCAGCTCCGGTAGGCGCGTTCGGACTGGAGGTCGTCGAAGGCGAGGCCCCGGTAGGCGACTCGGTGCATGTCCGACGAGACCACCACCACCCGGGCCGGAGCCGACGCCACCAGCAGGTCGCGGAGCCGCTCGAACAGCGCGAAGTGGCCGAGATGGTTCACCCCGAACAGGTATTCGAAGCCCTGGACGGTCTCGGCACGGGTGGAGAGGGTGAGTCCGGCATTGGCGACCAGTACATCGAGACGGTCGATGGAGTCGACGACCTCGTCAGCGCAGCGCCGCACCGAGGCGAGGTCGGACAGGTCGAGGTCGAACAGCCGAGGGGATACCCCGCCCCGGCGGTGGATCTCCTCGACTGCCGCAGTTCCCTTTGCTGCGTCCCGTGCGGTGATCGACACGTCGGCACCCATGCGGGTGAGCGCGACTGCCGCCTCCAGGCCGATGCCCGAGTTGGCCCCGGTGATGAGGACCGTGCGGCCATCCATGGGCGCCTCGCTGATCGGGTCGTGGCTCATCGTCTCAGGCTAGGGGGCGCCCCGGCGCCGACACGCGGCACCGCCGGCCGGTGCAGAGCACTCGGCCGGCGGCGGCGTGGCCCCCGAACCCGGAGACGGGGGCGACCGTGGATCAGTCAGGTACGGATGATCCGAGCAGTGGCGGTGGCGGTTGCGACGAGCTCTCCCTCGGCGGTGTGGAGCTCCCCCGAGAGAAAGGCGATGGTTCCACCCCGGCTCACGACCCTTCCGGACCCGACGTAGCGACCGACGGGACCGGGCCGCATGAACTGCACCTGCAGATCGAGCGTCGGAGCGAACTCTCCCCGTCCGAGTGTCGCAACCAGTGCAGGGCCCATGGTGTCGTCGAGCATGGCAGCGAGGAACCCTCCTTGGACGGTCCCCGCAGGGTTGAGAAAGCCTTCCGTTGCGGTGAAACCCACCTCGATCTCCCCCCGCTCGGGGTCGACCGACAGGAGTTCCCAGCCCAGGGTGGTCGCTGCCGGCGGCTGTTCCGCCCGGCCGGCGATGACGTCCCAGAACGGACCCTGCCGCTCGGTGGAGTCCGGTTCGGACTCAGTCATCCAAGCTGATGGGCTCGTCGTCGGCCTCGGACATGGCATCGGGCCCCGCGGCCGTGTCGCCGTCCTTGGACTCCGCGTCGGCGTCGGCACCGATGCCGACCTCGGTGCGCAGCCGCTCGGAGATCTCGACCATGATCTCGGCGTTGTCGTGGAGGAAGGCCTTGGCATTCTCCCGGCCCTGGCCGAGCTGCTCTCCCTCGTAGGTGTACCAGGCACCGGACTTCTTCACGATGCTCATCTCGACGGCGAGGTCGAGCACCGAGCCCTCACGGCTGATGCCCTTGCCGTACATGATGTCGAACTCGGCCTGGCGGAACGGCGGCGCCACCTTGTTCTTCACGACCTTGCATCGAGTGCGGTTGCCGACCACCTCGACGCCGTCCTTGATGGCCTCGATGCGGCGGATGTCGATGCGGATCGAGGAGTAGAACTTGAGGGCCCGACCACCGGGGGTCGTCTCGGGCGAGCCGAACATCACCCCGATCTTCTCCCGCAGCTGGTTGATGAAGATGCAGATCGTGTGGGTGCGGTTGAGGTTGGCGGTGAGCTTGCGCAGTGCCTGGGACATGAGCCGGGCCTGGAGGCCGACGTGGGTGTCGCCCATCTCGCCCTCGATCTCGGCCTTGGGCGTCAGCGCGGCCACCGAGTCGATGACCACCACGTCGAGCGCACCCGAACGCACCAGCATGTCGGTGATCTCGAGGGCCTGTTCACCAGTGTCGGGCTGGGAGATCAACAGCTCGTCGACGTCGACCCCGATGGCTCGGGCATAGACCGGATCCATGGCGTGCTCGGCGTCGATGTAGGCGCAGATGCCACCGTTGCGCTGGGCCTCGGCCACCACGTGCATGGCGAGGGTGGACTTACCCGAGGACTCGGGCCCGAAGATCTCGGTCACCCGCCCCCGGGGCAGGCCACCGACGCCGAGAGCGACGTCGAGGGCGATGGAGCCGGTCGGGATCGACTCGATGGCCATGGATCCCTTCTCGCCCATCTTCATGACCGACCCCGTGCCGAACTGCTTGTCGATCTGGCTCAGGGCCATGGACAGTGCCTTGTCTCGTTCCACCGGTATCTCCTCTGTGTCGTACGTGATGCGGTGCGTTCTGTTTCTGGGGGTCCGACCCGACTCGGAGAGAACCGTGTGAGACCCGATGGACGAACCCTACGAAGGGGGTGTGACACCCTGGCCCGGAGGTCGGGGCGAATGACAACACCGTAGTTCCGAACGAGTGTTCGATCAAGCACCGAACAGTCATCGCCCGACACGCGCAGATCGCACGACCGGATGGCACGATGGAGGCATGGACGAGCCCACCATCTCCCCCATCGAGGTCGACGAGAACGAGCTGCAGGAGCGACTCTCGCCCGAGCAGTTCGAGGTGACCCGCCGCGCCGGCACCGAGCGGGCTTTCACCGGCACCTACTGGGACACCAAGACCCCCGGCCTCTATCGCTGTGTGGTCTGTGACCTCGAGCTGTTCCGGTCCGACACCAAGTACGACTCGGGCTCGGGATGGCCGAGCTTCTGGGAACCCATCTCCCCCGACCGCGTCACCCTTCACACCGACAGCAGCTACGGCATGATCCGCACCGAGGCCCGCTGCGCGCGCTGTGACTCCCACCTCGGCCACGTCTTCCCCGACGGCCCTCGTCCCACCGGCGAGCGCTACTGCATGAACTCCGCGTCCCTCGAGCTCGATCCCGACGAGAGCTGACGGCGACCCCCACCCGGAACGCAGGCACCCTCGTGAGACCCATCCGGTTCAGCCTCCAGGTCGCCCAGGCGGAGTCCCGCCGGGACTGGGCCGAGACCGTCCGGCGCGCCGACGATGCCGGGTTCGACATGCTCGTCACCGCCGACCACCTCGAGCAGTGCCTTGCCCCGCTGATCCCGCTCGCCACCGCCGCCGAGATCAGCGACCGGCTGCGGCTCGGCGTCATGGTCCTCAACAACGATCTGCACCACCCCACGACCCTCGCCCGCGACCTCGCCACCCTCGACCTCCTCAGCGACGGTCGGGTCGAGGTCGGGCTCGGGGCGGGCCACTCCGAACCCGAGTACGAACGCGCCGGCATCCCGTTCGATCCGGCCGCGACCCGCGTCACTCGACTCGAAGAGTCCGTGATCGTCCTACGGGGCCTGGTCGACGGTGATCGGGTCACGCTCCACGGCGAGCACTACGACCTCACCGATGCCTGGTGCGACCCCCGGCCGGTCCAGGCCCGGATCCCGATCCTCGTCGGGGGTGGCGGGCGTCGGGTGCACCGGATCGCCGCCCGCCACGCCGATGCTGTCGGCTTCACCGGCATGGGACGCGTCCTCGACGACGGTCAGCATGCCGAGCCGGCCCGGTTCGCGGCGAGCGCCGTGCACGAGGACGTCGCTGCGGTCCGGGCCACCGCCGGGGATCGACTCCCCGACCTCGAGTTCCAGGCGCTCGTACAGGCGGTGGTGGTGACCGACGAGGCTCGCTCCACCGCCGAGACGATCTCGGCCACCCACCTCCCCTCCCTCACCCCCGACGACATCCTCGAGACGCCGTATCTCATGGTCGGCTCGACCACCCAGCTCGTCGACAAGGTGCTCGCCGCCCGAGAACAGTGGGGTATCAGCCACTACACGGTGCGTCGCGAGGCCCTCGGCCAGCTCGAACCGGTGATCGAGCAACTCACCGGAGTCTGATCACGGTTCGGGAGTTGCCGACCGCCAGCCGGCGAGCGCGGCCATGCGGGCGAGCCCCGGTTCGACCACACCGGCGAGACGTGCGGCCGCGGCCTCCACGGCGGGGGCGTCGCGTCGGGACGGATCGACGCGTGCGGGGTTGAGGGCGCAACCGTTGGCCCAGGTGGCGATGTCGGGTTCCGCGCCGTAGGCACGCGTCGCGAGGGTTCCGCGAACCTGCATCTGGGCCCAGTCGGCCGGGTTGTCGGGGAGGTTGTTCGGTGGGCACAGTCGATTGCGCTCACGGTCGTCGTCGCGTGTCGCTTCGACGAAACCGGCTAGGGCCGCACAGAAGCACGGGAAGCCGGCGCGGATCGTTTGGAGTCGAATCTTGTCCTGGCCCCAGAGGGGAACCACTGGCGGGTACTGCAATCCAGAAGCGGCGCAGTGCACCACCAATGAACCGGGCGGTAGCGGAACGACACCCTGGTCGAGGACGATCTCTCCACTCGTCACGTGCTTGATGTGTCCGAGGCGCACGACCTTCTCGATGGAGCGGAGCAGATCGAGTTCCCACTCAGCAAGGGTCGGTGTCTTCGCCATCGTGGGCGCGACGTCGGTGTCGATGCGAAGCATCACCCCCGCTGCCTCGAGGCGCAGGAACAGGTCGTCGAGCGACTCGGCTTCGGCCGCCGCCGCCATGGTGTCGGCCGCCAGCTGGACCGACACGACCGGGTCGGGCTGGACGACCGCGCGGTTCAGCATCCAGGGCTCACGAGGCCTCACCCACACGATCCGATCTGCCGGCACCCCGTTGTTCGACAACCACACGATCGCGTCGGTGGCCGTCTTCCCGGATCCGACGATCACGTAGCTGCTCGGTGCCGTCACCAAGGTGGCGAGCTGGTTGACGGGAACGACGTCGACGTCGTCAGCAACGCCGAACGGCGGGGGTGTCGTCGCCGGGATCGTCGGTGACAGGTAGGTGGCATCGACGACGCGACGGCGCACCTCGACTCGCGTGGCCTCACCCGACACCCGCGACGTGACGACATGCTCGGAGCCGTCGTCCTCGTACTCGCTCCCGCCGAGAAAGGTCACCCGACCCGAACCGACGAAGCGGCGATGCAGGATGTCGTCGTAGTAGTTCTGGATCTCCGACCGCCGGGCGCGCTCGTGAAGACCCGCTTCGGGACCTTGCTCCTGGACGGCACCGGTCCCGAGCACTGTCGACGCCACGCCGTAGAACTGCGACGCCTGATGGAGCTGGACGAAGGGATACGCGTCCTGCCAATGGCCGCCGGCCGCGTGGCGGCGATCGACCAGGGTGACATGGACGTCGGCATGGTCGATCAGGGCGTCGGTGAAGGCCATGCCCATCGCGCCCGCACCCACGACGAGGTAGTCGGTCTCCAATGAGCGCATCGCCATGTCGGCGGCCCCCTTTGCTCCGGAGCGAGCTGGCGACCAAATGCTATCCACACACCGATCGGCGTGAGCGGCGAACGTCGACCTACGTGTGGCTTCGCGCCGAACAGGTCATCGCCCTCTCCACGAGCTCGAACCGGCGGCGTGGTACGCCGACGTCGTCACGGTCTCGCGACTGGGTGATCTCGTCACCGACGCGCAGAGCAGCCAACGGGATCGGGATGGACGACTTCGCGGCGGTGAACTCGACCGTGCTCTGAGGTCCTGCTTCGGTTGTGGGTCGCCGTCCCCCAGTCCGCGACGGACCACTAGGGTGCCGCAACTCATGGAGGTGACCAATGGGGTCTCGCACGACACTCGATCTCGACGCACCGGCAGAGGTGGCCAATTGGCGACCACTGGTGCACTGGTTGCTGGCGATTCCCCACCTCATCATCGCCGGCGCGCTCAACTCGTTGGGCGGGGCGCTCGCGTTCGTCAGCTGGTTCATCATCCTGTTCACCGGCGAACTGCCAGAGGCCATCGCCAGGTTGCAGTGCCTGGTGATCCGCTACCAGGCCAGGACATACTGCTATGTGGTGTGGCTACAAGAGCCGTATCCACCGTTCGAGTTCTCGATGACCGAGGCCGATCCCGGCGGCGATTCGCTGTCGGTCGGCTTCGACCCGCAACTCACCGACCGCAACCGGCTGACGGTGGGGCTGCGGTTCATCTGGATCCTGCCCATCGCGATCTTCTACAGCTTCGTGCTCGTCGCCGCCTACGTCGTTGCCGTGATCGGCTTCTTCGCCGTGCTGTTCACGGGCCGGTGGCCCGACGGCCTGCGCAAGTTCCTGGTGGGCGCAATGCGACTGGGTGTGCGGGTGAACGTGTACGCCTACTTGCTCGACGACGACTACCCGCCGTTCTCGCTGGACTAGGCAGCGCCTGGAGCCTCGAGCTCGATGAGGCGGTCGCGGGCGCCGAGGTGGACCCGTCCACGTCGGCGGACTTCCACGCCGGCGACGGAACACCCAAACGACGAGACCATCCATCGGCTGCTCCGCACCTCCTCCTGAGCGCTGGTCGCTGCCAGCCGATGAGAAACGGCGCCGGCAGTCGTCCGAATTCGGTCCGGTGAGCGCCCGGCGCCCATCACGGGAGAGCAACGAGATGACGGAGTCGGCGTGGCGGCGGCCGGCCACGGGTCCGTGGCCTTTGACGATGCACACGACGGGCCACCAAGTTCCGGCAGAAGATGCCCGGTTCGGGCGCTCTGTGCCGGAACCTCGGTGCCTCACTCAGCACCAACTTCCCGCGCTGCTCGCTGCCGAACTCAGGCTCCGCCGAGAAGCGGGGCGCGCGCCTCGAGTGTGGCGAAGCAGGCGTTGGCTGCTTCTCTCCCCTTGCCGAGGAGATGGTCGAAGAAGAACTGCTGATGCGTCTCGTGCTCGTGGAACTGTTGGGGTGTGAGGACGCACGACAGCACGGGGACACCGGTGTCGAGCTGGACCCGCATGAGCCCGCTGATGACGGCCTCGGCCACGAACTCGTGCCGGTAGATGCCTCCGTCGACGACCAGACCCGCGGCGACGATGGCGTCGTAGCGGCCCGAGCTCGCGAGCAACTGGCAGTGCAACGGCAGCTCGAAGGCCCCGGGCATCTCGAAGTAGTCGACCTGGGCGCCACGATCGGACGCGACCTCCGAGAAGCCTCGCTTGGCCTGGTCGACGAGATCGTCGTGCCAGCACGACTGGACGAAGGCGACGTGTGGGACAGGGTTCGCGGTGACGGCGCTCATGCCGCCAACGTAGATCGTCGTGGCGACGGGGTCGGGATCGATGTCCCAACCAGGCTCGAACGAGGACGGCACAGGGGTCGAAGGTCCCCCCGAGAGTCGACCATCTCCCCGGTTCACGAGCATCGCCACAGGGGTATGGTCGAACCATGACCACCCCTGCGGAAACCACCACGTGGTGCCGATGGTTCGCGGACCTCACCAACGACGACGTCGCCGAGGTCGGGGGCAAGAACGCCTCGCTCGGCGAGATGGTCCGTGAGCTCGGCGACCTCGGCGTCCAGGTGCCCGACGGCTTCGCCACCACCGCCGACGCCTATCGACATTTCCTCACCGACAACGGTCTCGACGACAAGATCGCCAAGGAGATCGGCCGCTTCCGCGACGGGTCGAACAAGCTGACCACCATCGGGCGACGGATCCGCAAGCTGATCCTCGACGCCGACCTTCCCCATCCCCTGGCCGAGGCCGTCGTCTCCCACTACGAGGATCTCAGCCACCGCTCCGGCGAGCCCGGAGGCATCGACGTCGCCGTGCGCTCGAGCGCGACCGCCGAGGACCTCCCCGACGCCAGCTTCGCCGGCCAGCAGGACAGCTACCTGAACATCCGCGGCACCGACGCCGTCCTCGACGCGGTCCGCCGCTGCTATGCGTCGCTGTTCAACAACCGGGCCATCGCCTACCGCGAGGAGAAGGGCTTCGACCACCTCGAGGTCGCCCTGTCCGTCGGGATCCAGCGCATGGTGCGCTCCGACCAGGCATCGGCCGGGGTCATGTTCACCATCGACACCGAGACCGGCTTCCCCGACGCGATCCTCATCAACGCCGCCTACGGCCTCGGCGAGTCCGTCGTCGGCGGTCTCGTCGACCCCGACGAGTACCGGGTGTTCAAGCCGGTGCTCGACGACATCGACCGACCCGACCTCATCCCGATCCTCGCCAAGAAGATCGGCTCCAAGGCCACCACCATCGTCTACTCCGACGAGAAGGGCGCCGAGGGCCCGACCAGGACCATCGACACCGCCACCGCCGACCGCGACCGCTTCGTCCTCGACGACGCCGCCATCGTCGAGCTCGCCCGCGCCGCGCTCACCATCGAGCACCACTACGGACGCCCCATGGACATCGAGTGGGCCAAGGACGGACCCGACGGGGACCTGTTCATCGTCCAGGCACGTCCCGAGACCATCTCGTCGTCGCGGCACGCCTCGATCCTGCACACCTTCGAGATCCACGAGCACCCCGAGCCCCTCATCACCGGTGAGGCGATCGGACAGTCCATCGGCAGCGGCCCGGTCACCGTCATCGACTCCCCCGCCGACGGCGACAAGCTCCCCGACGGTGGTGTGCTGGTCACCGGCATGACCGACCCCGACTGGGTGCCGATCATGAAGCGGGCCGGCGCCATCGTCACCGACCACGGCGGTCGCACCTCCCACGCCGCCATCGTGTCCCGCGAACTCGGGGTCACCGCGGTGATCGGGACCGGCAACGCCACCGAGGTCCTGGCCAAGGCCAAGCACGTCACCGTCTCGTGCGCCGAGGGCAGCACCGGCAAGGTCTACAAGGGCGCGCTCGACTACGAGATGGTCGACCACGACCTGTCCGACATCCCCGAGACCCACACCAAGGTGATGCTCAACGTCGCCGAGCCCGACGGCGCGCTGCGCTGGTGGCAGCTCCCCACCGACGGCATCGGACTCGCCCGCATGGAGTTCGTCGTCGGCCAGCACGTGCAGGCCCACCCCCTCGCGCTCCTGCATCCCGACAAGGTCGACGCCGATGCCCGGGGCGTGATCGACGAGCTGGTCACGGGGTTCCCCGACCACCGCACCTACTTCGTGGAGACTCTCGCGCGGGGACTCGCCACCATCGCCGCTTCCCAGTACCCGCACAAGGCCATCGTGCGGATGAGCGACTTCAAGACCAACGAGTACGCCGACCTCGTCGGGGGTAGCCGGTTCGAGCCCCACGAGGAGAACCCGATGATCGGGTGGCGTGGGGCAAGCCGCTACTACCACGACGACTACCGAGACGGTTTCGCGCTCGAGTGCGAAGCGATCCATTGGGCTCGGGAGCGCATCGGCCTCGACAACATCGTGGTGATGATCCCGTTCTGCCGGACCCTCGACGAAGCCGACGCGGTGCTCGCCGAGATGGCCGGGCACGGCCTCATCCGGGGAGCGCACGGCCTCGAGGTGTACGTGATGGCCGAGATCCCCTCCAACGCCTTGTTGGCCGAGGAGTTCGCCTCCCGCTTCGACGGCTTCTCCATCGGGTCCAACGACCTCACCCAGCTGGTGCTCGGCGTCGACCGGGACTCCGACATCCTCGGTTCGCAGTTCGACGAGTTCGACCCTGCGGTCCGCAAGGCCATCGAGATGGTGATCGCCGGCGCCCACGCCAAGGGCAAGCCCGTCGGGCTCTGCGGCCAAGCCCCGAGCGACCATCCCAGCTTCGCCGAGTTCCTCGTCGAGGTGGGTGTCGACTCCATGTCGGTCACCCCCGACAGCTTCCTCGAGGTGAAACGGCACGTGTCCACCGCCGAGCGCGAGCGGGCCGCCGGCGAGCGACACCGCTGAGGGTGCCGATGGGTCGGGCGGACAGATCCGAGTTCGAGCGCAACGCGGGTCGGGCCTCACCGACGACGGTCGGAGTCGCCGCTGCCGTCCTCGTCTATGGAGCGGTGGCGGCGAGCCTCGATCCCTTCACCCGCCCGTCCGAGGTGGCTATCGGCGCGGGCACCGTCGCGGTGGTGATCGTCGCTCTGCGAACGGGGTGGCAGCGACCGAGCGCTGTCGGGCCGGTCCCTCCTCGACACGGCGAACACTGGGGCCGCGCCGTCGTGGTGTGGGTGGTCCTGATCGGCGCCATCGGCCTGTTCCAGATGGCCCAGTTCCAATCGAACCCCCGCGACGTCTACCCGACACTCAGCTCGCTGGCCTCGATCGCCTTCGGCGCCTGGCCGGTGCGGGCGGCGGCGATCGCCGGGTGGCTGGCGCTCGGTCTCTACATCGTCGGACCACGGCCGAGGGAAACGGCTCGATGATGCGCGACCTGCCCCCCGCCGACCGCACCACCAACCTGGTCATCTGGGTGATCCTGTGGGGGCTGTTCTTCGCGTGGGCGTTCGCGACGTCGCTGCGCCACGAACTCCCCAGCTTCGGCACCCTGGCCGCCGCGTTCCGTCAGCGGAGGTGGGCCCGCTGGACGCTGCTGGCCGCGTGGGCGTGGCTGGGTTGGCACCTGTTCGTGCGGACTTGGGCGGGACCCAACGGCGAGGGCGAGATCTGAGAGTCAGCCGCCGAGGGCGGGACCGACGGCCTCGATGAAGCGGTCCATCACCTCGTGCTTGGCGGGACCGGCAGGCAACGTGAAGTCGGGGACGAACAGCTCGTCGACCCCGGCGTCGCGGTACTCGGCGACGATCTCGACGAGCTGATCGGGGGTGCCGACCAGGCTCGGCATCCCCAGATCGCGCTCACGCATCTTGGCTGCGGCCTCCTCGTCGTCCATGACGAACAGCAGCCCCTGGGCCGAGCGGGTGATCTCGGCGGGATCGCGCCCGAGGTCCTCGCAGTGACGGTCGAGCACGGCGTTCTTGTGCCGCAGGGTGTCCGGGGTCCCCCACACGTTCCAGCGGTTGGCGTACTTCGCGGCGATGCGCATGGTGCGCTTCTCGCCTCCCCCACCTATGAGGATCGGCAGCGGGGATCGAACCGGCTTTGGTTCGAGCGGCGCGTCGGTGAGCTGGTAGTGCTCGCCGGCGAAGGTGGTGGTCGGGTTGGCGAACAGCGAGGTGATGACCTCACACGCCTCCGCGAGCCGGTCGAGACGGCCCTTCACATCGGAGAACTCGATGCCGTAGGCCCGGTGCTCGTTCTCCTGCCAGCCGGCACCGAGGCCGAGGACGATGCGACCACCGCTGATGTGGTCGGCGGTGGCGGCCATCTTCGCCAACACAGCCGGGTGCCGGTAGGTGTTTCCGGTGACGAGCACGCCGAGGTCGACCCGGGGCACCGACGCCGCCAGGGCGCTGACCAGGGCCCAGCCCTCGTGCATCGGGCCCGACGTGTCCTCGGCGTTGGGCATGAAGTGATCGACGACGAACACGCCGTCCCACCCGGTGGCCTCGGCATGGCGGGCACCAGCGAGGATGTCGTCCCACGGCTGAGCGTTGTTGGTCCAGAAGACGAAGCGCATGGCCCGAACCTACCGGTGGCGAAACTCACGTGCCCGCCCGAGCGCGATCGATGACGATCGGAGCCATGGAACGGCACTGGCCCCTCTTCGATCTACGCCTGCGCACCGAGCGCCTCGAGCTCCGACTGCCGACCGACGATGATCTCTGCGCCCTCGCCGAAGTGGCGATCGCTGGCGTGCACGGCGACCACGAGATGCCCTTCTGCAGCCCCTGGACCCGCCAGTCACCCGACGAGGTCCGGAGGACCTTTCCCCAGCACCACTGGCGCAACCGGGCCGAATGGTCGCCCGAGGAGTGGCGGCTCGAGCTCGCCGTCGTCCACGACGGGCGCCCCATCGGCACCCAGGCGATCGGCGCCACGACGTTCCGAACCAGCAGGACCGTGCAGAGCGGGTCATGGCTCGGCCAGGCACACCAGGGTCACGGCTTCGGCACCGAGATGCGGGCGGCCGTGCTCACCCTCGCCTTCGATCACCTCGGGGCGATCCGAGCCGAGTCGGGTTTCCTCGACGGGAACGATTCGTCGGCGGGGGTGTCCCGGTCGATCGGCTATCGACCCGATGGCACGCGCATCCATGTCATCGAAGGCCGCCGGCGGGTCGAACAGCGGCTCCTCCTCGACGCCGACGACTGGCGGGAGCAATCACGCCACCCGGTGACCGTCGAGGGCCTCGACGCGTGCAAGGAGATGTTCCTCGGCCGGGACTAGGGCAGGTCGTGGCAGACGGCTTCGATGTTGTGACCATCGGGGTCGCGCACGAACGCGCCGTAGTAGCCGGAGTGGTACTCGGGCCAGACGCGTGGTTCGTGCAGCGCCTCGGCACCCCGGTCGATCGCGGCCTGGAAGAAGGCGCGGACCGCCTCCCGGTCCGGTGCCACGAAGGCCAGGTGGATGGGACGATTGGCCCCCTGGTCCACCAGGGGACCGAGCCAGAACTGCGGTCGACCTTCGCAACCGAAACCGACCACGGCTCCGTAGTCGAGGACTCGCACCGCGCCGAGTGGAGCGAGGACGGCGTCGTAGAACTCCGCGCTCGCCGGCAGGTCAGCACACTGGATCGACACGTGATCGAGCACCCATGGGACGCTACCCCCGGCTCCTGTCTCCGTAAACCTTCTCCGAAGGCTCGCTCGTCCGGGCAGGCCTCGCCATGGAGGCGTATCGTCACCGAAATGGACACCACAGCAGCGGGCAAAAGCGGCGGAAACCTCATGGGAAGGCTCATCCTCTACGGGGCGGCGGTGGCGGGAGTGGCGCTCGTCGTCCTGGGCGTCACCGCCGAGGAGACGAGTCTGTTGCTCATCATCGTCGGCGCGATCGTTCTGCTCATCACCCTCCCCCTCGTGATCATGGGGATCCGGCTGAGGGCCATGTCCCCCGAAGACCGCCAGGCCCGTCTCGACGCGATGACCGACCGGCTCGGCTCGGCCCAGGAACCGGGCAGCCGCCTCCGGAAGGGCCACAAGGAGGCCAAGAAGAAGAAGCCGATCCTCGCCAACGGCATCGACGGCACCGCCACCATCGTGTCGTTGACCTTCGGTGGCCGGGCCAACACATACCACTCGCTGGTCCTGATGGAGCTCGAGGTGAGCGCTCCCGGCCACGATCCCTATCTGGTCGACACCGGCGAGTACGTCAGCCCTGCTGGCACCGGATCGCTCGCTCCCGGCAACGAGCTCGTGGTGAAGATCGACCCGTCGGACCCCCAGAAGGTGGCCGTCGATTGGGACCAGTCCCTCCGCCTGCGCTGACCCGCGGGCCTCAGACCCCCGCCAGGCGACGGCGGAGCATGTCGAGCACCGAGATGGCCGAGAACTGCTGGACCCTCTGGCGGTCGCCCGGCAGCCGCAACTGACGTGACTCGACCTCGCCGCCGATGGAGATGGCCACGAACACGGTGCCCGGTGGCTGGTTCTCCTGGGCCGTCGGACCAGCCACGCCGGTGACGGCGACCGAGACATCGGCCTCGAGGAGGCGACACACGCCCGTGGCCATCGCCTCGGCGGCCTCGGCCGACACGACCGGACCACGAGGAACGTCGAGCACCGAGTACTTGACCTCCGAGGCGTAGGCGACGACGCCCCCGCGGAACACGTCCGAGGAACCGGGAACATTGGTGATGCGAGCGGCGATGAGCCCCCCGGTGACCGACTCGGCCACCGCCAGGCTCAGACCCCGCTCGCGGAGCAGGTCGATCACGGCGTACTCGATGGTCTCCTCGTCGACCCCGAAGACGATGTCGCCGACGATCGAGCGGACGATGGCCTCCTCGGCGGCGATGACCTCGTCGGCCTCGGCCTCGGTCGGCGCCTTGGCGGTGATGCGCACCTTGATGCCTTCGATGCCGCTGGCGAGGAAGGCGAGGGTGGCCCCCGGCTCGGCGTCGAGCCGTTCGATCTCGTCGTGGAGCATCTCGGCAAGGCCCGACTCGGACTGGCCCCAGGTGCGAAGGGTGCGACTCTTGATGACCGAGGTGACCCCGGCCCGCTGCTGGAGGTCGGGGATGATGGTTCCGGCCACCATCTCCTTCATCTCGTAAGGCACGCCGGGCACTGCGTAGACGACCTTTCCCTCGTAGGGGCCGGTCATCGGACAGACCAGGCCCGGCGCGGTGCCGGGCATCTGCGAGATGGTCGACGCCCCCGCGGGGACGAGTGCCTGGCGCAGGTTGTTCCCCGCCATCGTGCGGCCCCGCGACCCGAACATGGCTCGGATCCGAGACTCGATCACCTCGTCCCGGACGAGCTCGACGCCCATCACCTCGGCGATGACCTCGCGGGTGATGTCGTCCTGGGTGGGTCCGAGCCCTCCGCACATGATCACCGCATCGCTGCGATCGAGGGCGGTGCGCAAGGCGATCGCCATGCGGATGTGATTGTCGCCGACCTTGGTCTGGAAATGGGAGTCGATGCCGGCGAGGGCCAGCTGCTCACCCATCCACGACGAGTTCGTGTCGACGATCTGTCCGAGCAGGAGTTCGCTACCGACGGCGATCACTTCACAGCGCATGGCCGCCGAGGCTAGTTCGGCGCTGAACCGGCTCCGGTTGCACCCATGGAGCCGGGGTGGATCACCTCAGACGGTTCGCTCGCCGGCGCGACTGCCGTCGTAGAGGTAGTGGAGGCCGGTGGCGACGGTCAGTACGACGGCCGCCCACAACAGGCCCTCGGCCACCCACTCCGGGTTGGCCGCTGCCGGGACCAGCGCGAACGCGACGGCGAGCTGCTGGGTGACCGTCTTGAGCTTGGCGCTCGACCGGGCGGGGATCGACAAGCCCCGACGGGCCCAGTAGGACCGGTACATGCTGATCGCCACCTCGCGGGCGGCGATGATCAGCACCGGGACGATCCAGAAGCGATCGATGGCGACCAGAGCAGCGAGGGCGCCGAGGACGAGGACCTTGTCGGCCAGCGGGTCGAGGAACGCCCCCGAGCGGGTGGTTCCGTGGCGGCGGGCGAGGTAGCCGTCGATCCCGTCGGTGAGACACAGAGCGGTCCATCCGGCGAGGAGCCACCAGGAGGCACCGGAATCCATGATCGCCACCAGCAGCACCGGCGAGATCAGCAGTCGGGCGATGGTGACGTAGTTCGCCGGCGTGGCGAGCGCGGTGGGCCCGAAGGCGGTGTCGGTCATCGCGACGCCTCGGTAGATCCCACGGGGACGGTGACCACCTCGGCGATGAGGTCGGGTCCGAGGGAGTCGACCACGCTGACGGTGGTGTAGCTGCCGACCTCGAGATGATCGGGCACCTGGACGATGCCGTCGATCTCGGGGGCCTCCCGGTAGCTGCGGGCCACCCCGGGGGTGTCGACGAGAACCTCGATCTCCGAACCGACCAGATCGCTGCGTCGCCGGGCGGTGATGGAGTCCTGCATCTCGGTCAGCTCGGAGAGCCGCTCAGCGACGAGACCGCTCGGAACCTGGCGGTCGAGCCCGGCCGCGTGGGTGCCGTCCTCCACCGAGTAGGCGAAGAACCCGCACCAGTCGAGCTCGGCTGCCTCGACGAAGCGCAGGAGTTGGTCGTGATCGTCCTCGGTCTCCCCCGGGTATCCCACGATGAAGTTGGACCGGAACGCGGCGTTTTCGTTACGCGCCCGGATGGTGTCGATGCGATCGAGGAACCGGTCGCCGTCGCCCCAGCGCCGCATACGGCGGAGGAGCGGCCGGGAGACGTGCTGGAGACTGAGATCGAAGTACGGCACACCGGACTCGCAGATGACCTCGACGAGAGCGTCGGTGAGGTCCGACGGGTACAGGTAGAGGAGGCGGACCCGCTCGACTCGCTCGCCGACGGCCCGGACGAGGGGGACGATGGACCGCTCCCCCACCCCCTGGTCGCGTCCGAAGCTGGCGAGGTCCTGGGCGACGAGCACCACCTCGGAGGCACCGAGACCGTCGACCTCGGCCAGGATGTCGGGGATGGAGCGGGACCGCTGCGGTCCGCGGAAGCTGGGGATGGCACAGAACCCGCACGCCCGATCGCATCCCTCGGCGACCTTCACGTAGGCCCAGGGTGAGGTGGCGGGCGGCCGGGGGAGGTTCAAGAGGTCGAAGCTCGGAAGGGTGGAGGCGGGCTCGTCACCCGGGCGCCGGGTGCGACCGAGGGTGACCGGCACCCCGAACCCCGCCACCGAGTCGACCTCGGGCAGGGCCTCGGCGAGCTCGGAGCCGTAGCGCTCGGCCATGCAGCCGGTGACCACCAGCTCGGCGCCGTCGCGGCGCACGTCGGACAGCGCCAGCACGGTGTCGATCGACTCCTGGCGGGCGTCTTCGATGAACGCGCAGGTGTTGACGACAACCAGGTCGGCGTCGCCCGGTGTGGACGCGGCGACGAGTCCCTCGGCGGTGAGGGTTCCGACCAACTTGTCGGAGTCGACCTGGTTCTTCGGGCAGCCGAGCGTCTCGACCCAATAGCGCCGGGGCATGGAATCCCAAGCCTATCGGCCCGGGGCCGTCGGGCCCGGCCGAGAGGCCCGGGCCGAGATTTCAGCCTCCGGCCGGTTCGGCCCGATGGATCCAGACCGGTTCGGACACGCCCTTCACGAAGACCGGCCCCATCTCGACGAAGGTGACCCCGTCGAGGG
>SKKL01000150.1 GCA_007121465.1 Acidimicrobiales bacterium
AGGTGGCTCTTGATGAGCATCGTCAGGTCGGCGTCGTGGGCACACCGCGGGCAACTCTCGACGTGGCGTGCCACCCGACCCGCTACGACACCCTCGAGCTCGCGGTCGACGTACGCGTCGAGCAGACGCCGGAGCCTCAGGTGGGAGATCATCTCCATGGGTCGCACCACCGGTGAACCCGATGATGGCGATGGATCCTTCCCGGGAATGTGGAGCCCACAACTAGGGTTCCCCGTGCGTGGCCGACCCCCGGACCCAAGCACCTGGCGATGCCTTCGAACGCTACGTGCTCCCCGAGATCGAGGTGATGCTGCGCGTCGCCACATCACTCACACGGAACCCGGTCGAAGCCGAGGACCTCGTCCAGGACACCCTGGTCCGTGCGTATCGCGGCATCGACGGCTTCGACGGGCGCTATCCGCGGGCCTGGTTGTTGACCATCCTCCGCAACACCCACATCAACCGGAACCGGAAACGTCGGCCCGAGCTGCTCGCCGATCCCGACCGCACCAATGACCGGAGCATGGAGGCAGCAGGTCCCGACCGCGTGGACGACTTCGTCGACAACAGCTTCGACGCCGAGATCATCGACGCCCTCGACTCGCTCGACGCGCCCTTTCGTTCGGTGGTCGAGCTCGTCGACATCGACGGGCTCACCTACGCCGAGGCAGCCGAGACGCTCGCCATCCCCGTCGGTACCGTGATGAGTCGCCTCCACCGGGCCAGGAGCCGCATCCGCGAACGGCTCGCCCGCACCGGCCTCGCCCCGAGGAGCACAGAGTGAAACAGTGGCTGACGAGAATCCTGGGCCGAGACCGTGGCAGGCGTGACGAGCTCGAGTGCCACGAGGTCGGCGAGCTGCTCCAGCAGTACCTCGACGACCACATCGACCACGAGCGCGCCCGCCTGATCGAAGCCCACCTCGAAGACTGCCGCCGCTGCGGGCTCGAAGCAGCGACCTACCGCCGCATCAAGGACAGCCTCGCGGCCTACGCTCCCAACGTGCCTCCCGACGCCGTCGCTCGCTTGCGCGACTTCGGCGAGCGACTGGCCCGCGGTGAGGAGTCGACGAGCACCTGAGAGCCCGAGCAGGCGTCTCGCATCAGCCCGATGCGAGGTCGGGCCAGGCCACCGTCCTGCGGAGGACACGTCTCGACGCTCGCCGTGCCCCCGGTTCTCGACGGTGCAGCATGGTCCGGTTGTCGAACACGAGAAGGTCACCCTCGTGCCATTCGTGCACGTAGTGGTCCCCGAGCTCGACGAGCCGCTGCTGCAACCGGTCGACCAACCTGAGTCCCTCGGCGTCGGACCGACCGACCACGGTCCATGCGTGGTCGCCGAGGGTCATGCCTTCCCGCCCGGTCCCGGGATGGGTGACCACGACCGGGCGCACGGCCCCGGGCTCGGGGACATAGGTGGGCTGGCGCACTCCCTCGCGAGCGCGGGCAGGCCGCCACACAGGAGAAGGAGCCTGCCGGTCCAGACCGAGTCCCCGGGGTTCTGCGGGCGGGACATACCGCTCGGCCCGCGATCGAGCGACGTGGTGACACGCCCGCCACGACCGCACCGAGTAGCGCTCGGACTCGGTGAGCCGGGCGAACGCGCTCACGGTGTCGACGATGGCGGTCGAGGCCACCGCCGGGCCCACCTCCAGGCCGTAGAGCACCGTGATCGCGGGACCCTCCACCGACCACGACACATCGGCATGCCACTTCTCGTTGTAGAAGGTGTGGTCGGCGCGGGCGGTTCGATCGTCCTCGTAGCGGACCTGCGGCAAGCCCTCGTCGTCGCCGATCAGGGTGCCGAGATCAGCCGTGAACGCGACTTGGTCCTCGACGTGCAGATCCATCCCGCGGAGCACGGCGACCCGCCCCTGCGCCAGTGCGTCGGGCACGGACTCGAGCTGAGCGATCTCGACACCGAGCGACATCGCCGGAGCGTACAGCGCCTGTGCCGCGGCCCCCAGCGTCAGGCCCGCCGCGGTCGCCTCAGCACCCGCGAGCGGGACGGTCTCAGCCGCGGCTGGCGCGGAGTGCCTTCACCTGATCATTGGCGGACCGGATCTCGACGAGCTGCCGCTGGAGCACGACCTTGAACTCGGGCGAGATGTCTTCGGCGAGGGCGTCTTCGTACTTGGACACGACGTGGTCCTCGCCCTGCTCGGCGGCGTCGAGCACCCCGTCTGGATCGGAGCCGGTCAGGGCGTCCTTGACCGCCATCCAGCCCCGGTGGGCCTTGGCAGCGACGGTCCCGGACTCGTCGATCTGGTCGCCGTAGGACGCGGCGATCACCCGGAGCTCGTCGGACAGCTGTCCACGCGTGGTGCCCAGGTCCCGGAACGTCTGGGCCAGGGCCGGTTCTCCGTCCTTGTCCAGCTTCTCGGCGCCGGCAGCGAAGCCGTCCCGTCCGTCCTCGAGGGTCTTCATGAGATCCTTGGTCACTGCTGCATCGTTCGACATGTGCGGTCCTTCGGTGGTGAGGGGGTGGACCGCGTTCTCTACCCGTGACCGCCTGCCGCCAATCGTGGCTCGACCCTCGTCGAGTCGAGTCGACCGGCGGCGATCGCCGTGGCCGACAGGCCGATCCACACGTCGGTCGTCGTCAGGCCGATCCGCTGGAACAACCCGGACGGCACATCGAGTGCGGTGAGGGCGAGGGAGGTCGCCGACACCAGCCCGGCAGCAACGGCCAGACGACCGAGGGCGCGGTGTCCACTGTCGAGGAGCGGCCGTGCGGCGAGCAGCGGCAACGCGACCAACGCGACATACCCGGACACCGCGAGCACACCATGGAGGGTGTCGACTGCACCAGAACGGTCGAGCGGCGTCGCCGCAACCCCGAGCGTTGCCAGCCCACTCACGACCGCTGCGATCCATGCCGGGCCGGTGACCGCTCGCCGCAGCGACGATGCATAGATCGGCATGGCGACGCCGAAGGTGATGAACCCAGCGGTCATGAGCGGTCGGGAGTCGGCGCCCACCGCAGCCAGACGGCTGATGGGGTCAGCGACCGAGGAGTAGTCCTGGTCGGTCGTCGCCGCACCCACGACCCACGCTCCGATGAAGGCGGCGGGACCGACGACCCCGGCGACTGCCGCTGCTCGGGACGGTTCCGGCCTCATGGAGTCAGTATGGACCTGGCCAGTGTTGCGCCCAGCACGGCAGCGACCTCCGCCCCCAAGAAGGAAAGGCCCACCCATGCAACTCGTCCGTCCGACCGAGACCGCCGACTACGACGCCGACCGCTTCGTCGCTGTCGGCGTCCTCTCCGGTACCCACTCGAACGTCCGCGTGATCCGGCTCAGCCCCGGCCAGGCGCTCCCACCCCACACCCACGGAGAGTCCGACCTGTTCCTCTACGTCACCGAGGGTGCCGGCGAGCTCGACACCTCCGATGGGCAGGTACCGTTCACGGCAGGCGACCTGGCGCAGTACCGGGGCGACGAGGAGCTGCGCGTCGCCAACACCGGCGAGGTCGGGATGACACTGATCGCATTCCTGGCACCGGTGTTCCCGCCGCCGGATGCACCATGACGGGCTGACGACGGAGGCCCCGGTCTCACCCTCAGCGGACGCAAAACCTCTCGGGGGTCGGGGTCCATCCGCTCAGCAAGCTCGGCCCTGCATAGTCGTCAGGCCACGACAGCTGTGCCGTGCAATCCCCGAGCTCGCAGAGCGAGCCACCGGAGGCATCGGCGTCCTGGCGCGGGCACTCGGTGAACCAGTCGAGGACATTGCGTTCCCACGCCCCGAACCAATCCGCGTGCAACCGGCTCCCTCGAGGCATGGACATCGGTCGACACCCATGCCTCGCTCGTTCGGAGGCCCGCTGCGCTACCTGTAGTAGTTGAGATGCGGTTGATGTTCCTCGGCGCCACCCGTAGAAGTCGCCAATCGACCGTCAGCCACTGCGGGTGGTCGGGCCCTCGTCAGTGGCCGTTGGAGAGCTGGCCGGTGAGCCGCTGGTGGAGATTGTGGCTGTGGTCGGTGAGGCCGATCAGCTCGACCACGGTGCCACGGGCTTCGAACTTGTGGACCACGGCGTCGAGCGTGGCAACCGCCGAGGAGTCCCAGACCTCGGCGTCGGTGAGGTCGATCACCACCTTCGGCACGGTCTCGTTGTAGTCGAAGGCGTGGACGAGCTCGTTGGTCGAGGCGAAGAACAGCTGACCAGTGAGGACATAGACCCGTTCGGTGCCATCAGAGTTGAGGACACTGGTGACGTCGAGGATGTGGGCGACGCGCCGGGCGAAGAAGATGGTGGCGAGGATCACCCCGGCAGCGACACCGTAGGCGAGGTTGTGGGTGATCACGACGGTGCCGACGGTGACCGCCATGACCGCCGTCTCGGTCTTCGGTGTCGAGCGGAGGGTCGAGGGCTTGAGGCTGTTCCAGTCGAAGGTGGCGATGGCGACCACGAACATGACAGCGACAAGCGCGGCCATCGGGATGAGCCCGACGAGATCGCCGAAGACGATGATCAGCACGAGGAGGAAGACTCCCGCCAAGAGGGTGGAGATCCGGCTACGGGCGCCGGACTTCACGTTGATCATCGACTGGCCGATCATGGCGCATCCGGCCATTCCACCCATGAAGCCCGTGGCCACGTTGGCGATGCCCTGTCCACGCGACTCGCGGTCCTTGTCGGAACGGCTGTCGGTGATGTCGTCGAGGAGCTGTGCGGTGAGGAGTGACTCGAGCAGCCCGATGAAGGCGAGCGTGATCGCGAACGGCAGGATGATGCCGAGGGTCTCGAGGGTGAAGGGCACACCGGGAAGACCGAAACCGGGCAGCGCCGACGGGAGCTCGCCCATGTCGCCCACGGTCGGGAGACTCAGGTCGAACACGATCGCCGTCGTGGTGACGACGACGATGGCCACCAGCGGAGCAGGGATCGCCTTGGTGAGACGGGGCAGCCCGTAGATGATGCCGAGGCCGACCCCCACCATCGCCCACACGCCCCAGCTCTTGCCGAACACGTGGTCGAGCTGGGCGTGGAAGATCAAGATGGCCAGCGCGTTGACGAACCCGACCATCACGGTTCGGGGGATGAACCGCATGAGTCGGCCGATGCCGAGCGAGCCGAGGGCGAGCTGGATCACCCCGGTGAGAATGGTCGCGGCGAACAGGTACTCGACCCCGTGGTTGCGAACGAGCGGCACCATGACGAGCGCCATCGCTCCGGTCGCTCCCGAGATCATGGCGGGCCGTCCACCGGCGATGGCGGTGATCACCGCTATCGAGAACGACGCGTAGAGGCCCACCTTGGGGTCGACGCCGGCGATGATCGAAAAGGCGATGGCCTCGGGGATGAGCGCCACGGCCACGACCAGCGCCGCCAACACCTCGGTCTTGGGATTGCCCGCCCAGCCCGAGGGGGCGAACCGCGCCAAGCGTCCAGGCGGCGGCGCCGCTCCGTCGTCGAGATTGCTGGGCGTGAGGAGATCGTTGGGCGAGGTGGAGCCGAAAGCCATGGAGGTCCTGGGGGTCGAGACACCAGCGGCGCGTCGACGCGCAGGCTCGGTGCGGGAGGCGGGGGGGTGCGAAGCTGCGGCTTCGCCGACGGCCGCCAGGGCAGTCCAACCTCGCCAAGAACTCCGAGATCAGCGCCACCATGGGCAGCGCCGAGCGATGACCCTACCGCAACGTGAGGGTTGCGCCTAGGCCCGTGGATATGGCATCGGTCACGTGGAAAGACGGCGTTCGGGGGGTTTCCGCACCGGATTCAGACCGTGGCGAGGTAGACCGTGGATGTCGACTCGTCGTCGATGAAGGGGTTGTCGAACGAGACGCGGCGGGTGCGGCTGTCGGTGAACACCGAGGCCAGGAGCGTCTCGAACGCCTCGTCGGGTTCGCCGTCGGACCACATGGCGAAGACCCCACCGGGCTGGAGGCGCCGGGCGAGACGCACCAGCCCGTCTCTCGTGGACCAGCCGGCACCGTCGGTCGTCCACGAGCTGGCTCGCGACGGGGACGAGGCGGCGCTGGTGCCAGTCGATGACCGGTTCGAGCGCTTCGACGACGTGGACAGAACCCACCCGGGAATCAGCGAGCACCTCGGCGGCGGTGTAGCCGAGGCCGAGACCGCCCACGACGACATCGAGGGGGCCGTCGTCGGCCTCGGCGAGGGCGAGGGTGGCCAGGGCTCGCTCGGCCGCCGTGAACAGGCTCGACATGAGGAACTCGTCGCCGAGCTTCACCTCGAACACGTCGACGTCGAGCACTGGCTCGCGCCGCCGTCGGAGGCTGATGTCGCCCATCGGGGTCGACCGTTGGTCGAGGATCTCGAAGTCGATGCTCACGGTCAGCCCTCGGAGGCGGCGGGGTTGACGTCGGGAGGCAGCGGGGAGTTGGTCTGGCGCTGCCGGCGCAACAGATCGGTGTCGCAGTGGGGGCACAGATGAACCACGGTGATGTAGGACACCGACAACTGGCTCCCCCGGGCCTTGTCCCAGGCCGCCTGGGGAACAGCGACGACGTCGGTGCTGTCGCAGCGTCGACACCGGGGCGACGGGTCACGGTCCCAGGTGAGACCACACGCCGAGCAGGTGAGGCGGATGAGTCCCTCGTTGGGTTCGCCGGTGAGGTGTTCGTCGGTCCGACAAGTGGGACAGGAGATGTCGGTCATCTCGACGTCCCGGCGACGATCGAGTGACGCCGCCGCGCCGTGGTCACGTGCCAGCCTCCGATGGGTTCTCACGGCTGGCCTGCTGTGCTTCTCGGCGCAACAGCACGGCGAACTCCTCGGCATGGCTCAGCTCAACCTTCAACTGCTCACAGCGCTCCTCGACCGACGCAGCGAACTCCGCCAACCGCTCGCGCAAGCCCTCGGTCGTCTCGCCTGGCTCCCCGTGCGCGAGAGCATCCCGGACCTCGAGGAGCTGGCGCATCTCGTCGAGGGTGAAGTCGAGTGGCTTCATGTGGCGGACGAGACGGAGTCGCTCGATGTCGGCATCGGTGTAGAGGCGGAAACCTCCAGCACTGCGCGCCGACGGCTCGACCAGCCCCACCTCTTCGTAGTGACGGATGGTCCGCATCGAGAGGCCTACCAACTCGGCGACCTCGCCGATCTGGTGGAGCGCCTCGTTGTTCACGCCGCGGCCTTCACTCATGGGCTCGGCACGCTCTTCCCCTGGGTCATCGACGATCGACCCTACCCTCGGTCAGTCGAGAGTGGAGCGCCGGAACTCCATCGTCCAGCGAGTCGACTCCTCCGCCCCGCTTAGATTGAGAACTACTCTCGTTAGCCCCTAGCGTGGCGCCGGTGCGCATCGCCCCCACCGCCCCCGTCACCACCCTGGAACGGGTCGGGCTGCTCTGTCTCTTCTTCGCCTCGGGAGCGGCCGCGCTCGTCTATCAGGTGCTGTGGGTCCGAGAGATCGGCCTGCTGGTCGGCAGCACCGCCCAAGCGGCCTCGATCACCATCGCGGTGTTCTTCGCCGGCCTCGCCACCGGCGGCTGGTGGTGGGGACACCGCGCGCCGCGCCACTCGAGTGCGTTGGCCGTCTTCGGCCGGCTCGAGATCGGCATCGCCGTCGCCGCGCTGGGCTACTTCGCGTTGGCGGGCGTGTACCGGGCGGCCTACCCCCACATCCACGGCGCGGTGGCGACCAACCCACTGATGGAGCTCGTCGTCGTGGGCGCGATCGCCACCCTCGTGCTCTTCCCCGCCTCGTTCCTGATGGGCGGAACGCTCCCCACGATGGGCCAGCACCTGGTCCGCCACGACGACCAGCTCGCCTCCACCGGCACCCTGCTCTACGGAGTGAACACCGCCGGTTCGGCCACCGGTGCCCTCGCCGCTGGGTTCCTGCTTCCGGTCTGGTTCGGGTTCCGGACCACCTACCTCGTCGCGGTCGCAGTCGACCTCGCGGTAGGGCTGACCGCCCTGGCGGTGGCCCGGCGTCGATCGGGAGCAACGTCCCCCGACACCCGGGCGGTCGAGCCACCCGAAACGTCTACTCGTCCCGCCGTGGCCTCGGCGGGCAGCAAGACCCTCGTCCCGCGCTGGGTCGTGGGCACGGTCGCGGCGGCCTCGGGATTCGCGACCCTGGCCATCGAGGTCCTCTGGACCCGCCTGTTCGCCCAGGTGCTCCAGAACTCGGCGCAGACCTACGCCACCGTGCTCGTGACGTTCCTCCTCGCTCTCGCGGGCGGAGGGTTCATCGCCAACCTGTGCAGCCGGATCCGGCGAGTCGAGCCGTCCACCGTCCTCAGCGCCATGCTCATGGCCGGCGCCGTGGCCATCGCCGCCTCGATGGTGCTGTTCCACCACCTCACCGACGGGCTCGCCAACGTGGGCGGGGACCGGGATTGGCTCCCCTACCTCGCCTCGGTCGCCGGAACCGCGGCGGTCACGATCGGGATCCCCGTTGCGGTCCTCGGTGCCACCCTCCCCTACCTGTTTCGCATCGTCCAGGGTCGCGGCGGCGCCCCGGGCGAGGAGATCGGGCGGCTCGTGGCCATCAACACGACCGGTGCCATCGCGGGAGCGCTCGCCGGTGGCTTCGTGGTCCTCCCCGCTCTCGGGGCGTGGAGAGGCATGCTCGTTCTCTCCGCGATCTACCCCGCGTTGGCCCTGCTCACCGTGGCGTCGGCCGCCGCGCCGCAGTGGTCGTGGCGGCGAGCCCCTGCCCTGGCGGGGGCGCTCACCGCCACCGCCGTGCTGTTGGTGGCGCCGGTCGGCGATGTCGTCGCCTCCACCGCCGTCCGCGCCGGCGAGGAGCTCATCGAGCTGCGCGAGGGTCCCGACGCCAACGTCGCGGTGGTTCAGGATGCCGACGGTGAGCTGGCCATCCGGGTCAACGGCACCTACACCCTCGGAGGCACACGAGGGCTCGCCGCCGAGCGGAACCAGGCCGTCGTCCCGATGCTGACCCACCCGGACCCTCGATCGGTCTTCTTCCTCGGGCTCGGCACCGGGATCACCGCGGGGGCGTCGCTGGCCTTCCCTGTCGAGCGGGTCGTGGTCTGTGAACTGGTTCGCGATGTCGTCGACCTCTCCCGCGACCACTTCGGGCCATGGACCAACGACCTGTTCACCGATCCGAGAGTGGAGGTCACCGCCTCGGACGGTCGGAGCTGCCTGCATCGCAGTTCGGAACGCTTCGACCTGATCATCAGCGACCTGTTCGTCCCGTGGCACGCGGGCACCGCCGCGCTCTACACGCGGGAGCACTACAGCACCGCCCGAGACCGGTTGAACCCGGGAGGGGCGTTCGTGCAGTGGATCCCGCTCTACCAGGTCTCCGATCAGGAGCTCGGCATCATCGCCCGGACGATGGACGAGGTCTTCGACGAGGTCGTCGCCTGGCGGGGTGACCTCTTCGCCGAGCGATCGGTGCTGGCCCTGGTCGGTCACCGCGATCCCGCTCCCCTCGACCCCGACGGGATCGCCGACGCGGCCCGCTCGCTGCCCGGGAACATCGAGGATCTCTCCGACGACGCACTGACGGCGATGGTGCTGCGGCTCTATGCGGGCAACGTCACCGCCAGCGGCATCTACGCCGACCGCCTCGTCAACACCGACAGTCATCCGCACATCGAACACCTCACCCCGCGGACCCATCGATCGGTGCGTGCCGGGCAGAGCACCTTCGTCGTCGGCGAGGAACGCCAGCGGGTGTACCGGTCGCTGGTCGAATCCCTCGATCCCGGCGCCGACCCGTATCTGGCCGCCCTCGGAGCCGACCAGCGCGACTGGGTGGAAGCGGGTTTCCACTACTCCGAGTACCGCCTCGCCGACGCACGAAGCCGTCGCGACGAGGCCGACCTCCACCTCGGCGCGGCACTGCGCCTCTCGCCGCCGGAGTCGTTGCGCTGGCTCTCACCCGCCGCCACCCTGCTCCCCCGCCGGCTTCCATGACGAGCGGGACGATGTCTCTCCAGCACACCGATCATGTCGACGTGGCGCTCATCGGCGCCGGCCCCCACGCGCTGACGTGCGCTGCGTTTCTCCGCCACGTCGACCCGGCACTGCGGATCGTTGCGGTGGACCCGTCCGGTTCGTGGCTGACCACCTGGCGCCGCCAGATGGCCCGCCAGGACATCGACGTGTTGCGCTCCGCTGGCGTCCACCACCCCCACCCCGACCCGATGGCGCTGATCGACCGGGCCGGTCGGGGGGATCTGGTGGGCGATTACAACAGTCCCACCGTCGCGGCGTTCGATCGCCTCTGCCGCGAGGTGGTTGCCACCTGTCACCTGGAGGACGCGGTCCTCGCGGGCCAGGTGGTCGAGCTCGACCCCGACAGGAAGCGCCCGAGGTTGCGCCTCTCCTCGGGGCGGGAGCTGACCGCCCGTCACGTCATAGCGGCGAGCAACACCCGAACGCCGACCTGGCCGGAGTGGGCACAGCGAGTGGCGAGGGCACCCGGCGCTCTGCCCGACCAGTTGCGACACGCACGCCACGTCGATCTCGGCGCGCACTCGGCGCTCCGGTCGAGCGTGGTCGTCATCGGCGGGGGCCTCAGTTCGGTGCAGTACGCGAGAGGAGCCCACGAGCGCGGAGCCCACGTGACCCTGGTGGCCCGGCGCACCCTCGAAGAACGGACCTTCGACGTCGACCCCGGGTGGCTCGGCCCGAAGTACCTGGCCGACTTCGACGCAGAAACCTCCTGGGAGCGACGAGCGGAGACGGTCGTCGCGGCCCGAGGTGGTGGAACGGTCCCCGCTCGATGGCTCGACGAGATCAGAGGGATCGCGGCGCGCTCCTCCCGGCTGGAGATCGTCGAGGGTGACATCGTGACCTCGGCAACGGTGGAACCCCTTCGTTGGCGCCTGCGCCTCGGGTCGGGCCGGGTGCTGGACACGAACGAGGTGTGGCTGGCGACGGGTTCGGTGGCGACGGTCGAGCGCGGTCTCTACCGGGCGATGGTCATGCGGTTGCCCGTCCCCACCGCCGGCGGACTCCCCGCGCTCGACCACCAGCTCCGGTGGGGCGGCGCTCCGGTCCACCTCGTGGGGTCGGCCGCGGCTCTGGTCCTCGGACCCGCTGCGGGGAACCTGGCGGGCGCCCGGGCAGGAGCCGAACGGGTGACCGCGGCCATCACCGGATGCTGGCCCGAGACGTGACGCGCGGGCGGTTCACATCTGGGCCAGGAAACTCTCGTTGCGCTCCTCGGGGCTCTTGAGGCTGCACCAGGTGCAGTAGTTCCCGGCGGGGATCCGGTACCAACCACAACAGGTCGTCCGCTCGAAGAACAACCGCTCCGTCGCCCCGTTGCCGATGACGCGAAAGGCGCCCCCGGCCGCCAACTCCGGGCGTTGACCCAACAGCATCGCTGCTCGCTCCAGGAGCGCCGACGCGGGCACCCCGGCAGCCGAGAGCATGGTAAAGACGCCCGCGATCGACGCGGTGACGTTCCCCCACATGCCCGGCCACGCCAGCTTCGACGACTCCCGCAGCGCCGTCATGAAGGGCACGAGGTGTCCGTCGACGATCACCTCGAGCAGTTGCGAGCCGTCGGGATCGTGGCCGAGGACGCTCACCGCATCGGTGCCGAGGCGGGAAGGGCTGGCGTCGACGACCTCCACCCAGGTGCGCGGTGCCGACAGATCGAGGGTGAGTCCGGTGAGCGCCCAGACAGCCACGGCGGGACCCGTAGCCCGGTGGGCGTAGCGCTGAAGGAGCAGGAGGGCGGCGTCGTTGCGGACAGCGATCGACCGTTCGCTCGAGTGGGCGCTCACCATCTGGTCGAGCATGCCGGTGGTCGGGTCGATCACCTCCGTGCAGGCGACGCTGTCGCCGTCGAAGCCGTTCAGGGGGATCGGACCGACACCGAGGTCGAGACGGGTGCTGGCCGCCGCGGCCCGGGCGAGAGCGAGCTCGACGATGGGATCGGCGAGTAGTGGAGCGGGACTGATGGTCATGGTGTTCCTCTCGAGATGGTCGAGGTGGACGGGTCGAGTGCGTCGCGAAGCGAGTCGCCGAGCAGGTTGGCGGCGGTGACGATCATCAGCAGGGCCGCGGTGGGGCCGGCGAGCAGCCAGGGTGCGATGGTGAAGACCCCGCGAGCGCCCGAGAGCATCGATCCCCACTCGGCCTGGGGTGGTTGCACCCCGAGACCGAGAAACGACAGGCCGGCGATGGCGACGATGACCGAGCCGAGCTCGAGGGTGGCGACGGCCAGGAGCTGGGCGATCGTGCCGGGGAGGACGTGGGTGAGGGCGATGCGCCAGCTCGGGATGCCGGCGAGGCGCGCGCAGAGGACGTCGGGTCGACGCACCGCCGCGAGAACGAGGCTGCGCGCCAGCCGGGCCATCGACGCCCACTGAGCGACGACCAGCGCCACGACGAGTGTCCAGAATCCCGGCCCGAGCGCCCCCACGATGGCGAGAGCGATCACCAGTGAGGGGATGGCGAGGACGACATCGATGGTTCGGGTGATGGCGGCATCGAGGAGTCGACCGCCGAGCCCGGCGGCGAGGCCCGCGACGAGGCTGATGGTGACCACCCCGCCGAGAACGAGTCCTCCGGCGATCAGCGAGCGGCGTCCACCGTCGAGGAGGCGGGCGACCTGGTCGCGTCCATATTGATCGGTACCGAGCAGGTGCTCTCGGCTCGGCGACTCCAACGATCGGCCGAAAGCGACCTCGGCCGGGTCGTGCTCGTGCAGCACGGGTCCCACGATGACGAGGAACAGCACGACCACGAGAAGCCCAGCGCCCACCCGGCCCGATGTGGTCGACACGACCCGTTCGAACCATCCGGCTGGGCGGGAGGCCCGGGCTCCGGTGTCGGCGACGAGGGGCAGGGGGATCGTCATGCCGGGGCCCGCAGACGGGGATCGATCAGGCGGCTGAGACCGTCGACCGACAGGCTGACGGTGACATAGACGAGGGTCGCCATCATGGCGAAGCCCTGGACGACCGGCAGGTCGCGTCGTTGGACGGCGCTGACGACGTAGCGACCGACACCGGGCCAGGTGAAGACCGTCTCGACGATCGCGGCACCGCCGAGCAGGGCGCCGACGCCAAGACCGACGGCGTGGAGCAGGGGGACCGACGCGTTGGGAAGGGCGTGACGCACCAGAACACGGGTCCGGCTCGCACCCCGTGCCGCGACCATGGCGGTGTAGGGCTGGCTGAGCGCCTCGAGCAACGACGCCCGGAGAAGGCGGGACCACGTCGCCGCCAAGGCGAACGCCAGGGCGGCTGCCGGGAGCCAGACGTCAGAGATGGTGCCCCGCGTCAGCGTGGACCCCCAGCCGAACCCGACGACGACCACCTGCAGGAGCAGGAGGCTGGTCACGAAGCTGGGTACGGCCGAGCCGAGGAGCGCCACGCCTCGGGTCGCGGTGTCGGGCCATCGTCCGGGGAAGCGGGCGGCGAGCAGCGCGGCGGGGACCGCTATCGCCAGCGCCAACGCGATGGCGGTGACGGCCAGCAGCGCGGTGGCCGGGGCGCGCCGCAGAAGTTCGGTCCTCACGTCGGACCCGTCGGTCCAGGAGGTGGAGAGATCGCCGCGCACCGCCCGGCCCAGCCAGCTGACGTACTGCTCGGGAATCGACCGGTCGAGCCGGAGCTCGGTGCGCAGGCCCTCGATCTGCGCGGGCGTCGGGTCCTCGATGCCTTGGCCTTCGAGGATCCGCCGAGCGGGATCCCCCGGGGCGAGGGGTAGCAAGGCCCAGACCAGGAGACTGGCGCCGAGAAGGCTGACCAGCGCCTGGACAGCGGCTTGGCTCAGCCACCCTCCGCCCCCGGGGATCCGACGGATCACGAGGGACGGGTGTCCATCGTGATGTGGCGTCGGAAGCTCGACACCTCGTAGTCGGCGTACTCGGGCGACACCACGAACATGAACCGCTTGTACGCCGCGACGAGGACATAGACCTCCTCGTCGCCGACGATCTCCTGGGCCCGGCGCAGCAGATCCTCGCGCGCTTCCTCGTCGAACTCGGTCGGGAGGAGGTGGGCAATCTCGTCGAGCTCGGGGTTCGAGATCCCTCCGCTGTTGCGATCGCCGTCGGAGGCGAAGTTCCGGGCGAAGGGGTCGATGGGGTCGCCGGTCCCCGACACGGTTCCCGAGAGCTGCAGCGCTGCGTTCCAGCCGTCCGGGTCGTCCATCGCCTCGGCCTGGTCCTCGACGTTGACGATCCTCACGTCGAAACCCACACGAGCGGCTTGAGCTTGGATGGCAATCGCGAGTGGCTGGGTCTCGGGCCCCTGCGCGGTCGGCAGCACGATCACCTCGAGACGTTCGCCGTCGCGGGTGCGCACCCCATCGGACCCCAAGGTCCACCCGGCCGCGTCGAGCAGCGCCGCCGCCTCGTCGAGATCCTGGTCGAAGGTGTCGACCGTGTAGGGAAGTCCCGGTGGGTAGAGACCACGTGCCGGTTCGAACATGCCCGCGGTGACGTCGGTGCCGAGCTCCTCGTAGTCGAGGCTGAGTGCGAACGCCTTGCGGGTGTCACGCTCGTCGAAGGGCGGGCTCTGCAGGTTGAGCGGCATCTGGATGCTCTGCAGAGCCAGTTCGCTGGCGAGGAGGGTCGCGCTGTCGTCGCCGGCGAGCACGGCGCCCGCCTCGAGCGGTGGGTACATGGCCATGTCGGCCTCACCGCTGCGCACCGCCAGGATCCTGGCGCTCTCGTCGCTGACGACCTCCACCTCGATGCCCGCGAGGGGCGGCTCGCCATTCCAGTAGTTGTCGTTTCGCGCCAGCTCCAGGTACTCGGGTGTCCAGTCGGTGATCGCGTAGGGGCCGGTGTAGAAGCCGGTTCCGATCAGGGCGTCGCTGTCGCCGTCGACCTCGTCGACGATGGACACGTCATAGACGGGGAAGGCGCCCCGTTCGGCGAGTGCCGCGGGGACGTTGGCGTTGGGTTCGGGTGTGATGAGCTCGACGACCAGGTCGTCGAGCGCGGTGGCGACCGAGCCCTCGAGCTGGACGGCGTTGGCGGCCTGCTCGATCTGACGGTTGATCGAGGCGGCCAGCGCCTCCGCGTCCACAGCACCTCCGTGCTGGAAGGTGACGTCGGGATAGAGGGTCAGGTGCCAGGTGGTGGGGTCGATCGATTCGATCTCCTCGATGAGCCACGGTTCCAGTTCGCCCGCCTCGTTGCGGGCCAGGGGAGCCTCCGACGCACCGAAATCGAAGAGCCACTGGTTGCCGGCGAGTGCCGGGTCGAGGCTGTTGACGGTGTAGGAGTTGACGATCCGCAGGACCGGGTCGGCCCCGGATGCACCCGGGCCGGTGGCGTCGGCACCGGTGGGTGAGGCATCGAACTCGTCGGTGCCGTCGTCGGTGGTGCACGACACGGCGAGGAGGAGTGCGGCGACGGCGAGTGCCAGGACGCGACGAAAGTGTGGACGGTGCATGGTTTCTCTCAGGTTGGTTGGGGAGTGGGACAGGTGACCGGTTCGAGCCGGCCGTCTCGGAGCTGCAGGACGCGCCCGCACAGCGCCTCGAGTGCGACGGCGTCGTGGCTGACCACGACGACGCCGGTGCCGGTTGCCGCGACGTCGGCGAGGAGGGTGAGAATCCCTGCGCCGGCCGACGCATCGAGGGCGCTGGTGGGCTCGTCAGCGAGGAGGAGGGAGGGTTCGGCCAACTGGGCGCGGACGATGGCGACCCGTTGACACTGGCCTCCCGAGAGCTGACCGGGCCGGGAGTCGATGTCGACCCCGCCGAGGCCCACCCGCTCGAGATGGTCGGCAGCGAGCACCCGGAGATCCGATCGGGGGGGAACGGGGCGCCGGTGGGGAGCCGTGAGCGGTTCGGCGACCGACCTCCAGATCGGCCACCGTGGGTCAAGACTCTGCGCCGGGTTCTGGAACACGGCCATCACCTGGCCGGGCGCGGGTGCACTGCTCTCATCGCCGAACACCACCGAGCCGCTGTCGGGACGTTCCAGACCGGAGAGGAGGCGGAGCAGCGTCGACTTCCCCGAGCCGGATCGACCGAGGACTCCGACGATCTCACCCGATCCGACGGTGAGGTCGACTCCATCGAGGACGACGTTCGGAGGTCGGCGGCCATAGGTCTTGGTGACGCCCGTGAGCTCGACGACGTTCACGAGGCGATCGCGTCGCAGGCGACGCCGTCGACGAGGGAGGGCACCCGGGAGCGGCAGGCCGGGACCGAGCAGTCGCAGCGAGCGGCGAACGCACAGCCGCTGTCGGGAGCGCGGAGATCGGGCGGCGTACCGGGGAGCGGCCGGGGGAGCCCGCCGCCGCGAACCGGGAGGGCGGCCAGCAGCGCTCGCGTGTAGGGGTGCTGCGGGCGATCGAGGAGAGCGTCGCGCCTGCCCACCTCCACGAGGCGACCGGCGTAACAGACCGCGATCATGTCGACATGGCGGGCGGCCAGTCGGAGGTCGTGGGTGACGACCAGGGCGGTCGGTGCAGTGGAGAGGAGGTCGTCGAGACACCGGTCCGCCAGCTCGGCATCGAGTGCCGAGGTCGGTTCGTCGGCGAGCAGCAACCCTGGGGCGAGCGCAGTGGCGGCGGCGATGGATCCCCGTTGCAGCATGCCCCCGCTCCACTGGTGAGGGTGGCGCTGCATCGTCCGGCGGGGCTCGGGGATCGCGAGTCGCTGAAGGGTGTCGGCGATTCGCTCGGCACCGACCCGGAGCCCCTTTGCTCGCCACGACTCGGCGACGTTTCGGCCCACGTTCAGCAGCGGGTTGTTGGATGCGTAGGGGTCTTGGCCCACATAGCCGACGACCGAGCCGAGCAACCGGCGACGCTCGGGCGGGGTGGCAGCGAGGAGGTCGTGCCCGGCGAAGGTGGCCCGACCAGTGATCTCGGTGCCGTCGGGAAGCAGTCCGAGAAGGGCCTTCAGGAGGCTGGTCTTCCCCGATCCGGACTCACCGACGACCGCCACGGAGGCCCCGGCGCCGATGTCGAGGTCCACCCCTCGCAAGGCCCACGTTCCGTCGGTGTACCTCACGTGAAGGTCCCGAACCTGCAGTCCCGCATCCATACCGGGAGACTGTATCAGGAATGAGAATCATTCTTAGCACCGAGAATCGACCCCGCTCTCTCCACGGTCGGAAGCTGCCGAGGAGCTGAGCGATCTGGCTCGCGGGCCGACCGGCGGTTGACCCATACCGCGAACCTCAGTTCCCAGCTGGCCCTCGACCGAGGATCGGTGGATGCCCAAAGCGGGTCACCAGCTCGGGACGGAGGAACGCGATGATGTCGCTGATCTGATCCTCCCGGCGAGTAACCACGTCAAGGGAATGGGCGATGAAACTCCCGTCCCCCTCCTCGATGTAGCAGGCGAACGCCAGCTGGCCGTTGGCAGAGGTCGGGATCATTCGCCATCGGTCGCGCAACGGGCCGTCGTGGAGGAAGCTGGCGATCGCCGCCCGACCCTGGAACCACACACGCAATGGGGGCATCTGGAACGTCGCATCGGCTGTAAGGAGCGCAACGACTGCGTCGAGATCACCTGACTCCCATGCGGTGACATAGGCACGAGCGGCAGCCAGCGAGTCTGGCTCCGGGGTAGTGGGCCCGTTGGCCGAGAGCGCCCGGTCGCGCACATCACGTCGGGCCCGCTGTAGGGAGCTGTTCACCGCGACCACCGTGGTTCCGAGCATCTCGGCGACCTCCCTCGCCGAAAATCCGAACACCTCGCGCAGGAGCAACACGGCGCGCTGGCCCGGTGAGAGGTGTTGCGCAGCGGCGACGAAGGCCAGCTCGAGCGATGAGCGGAGTTCGGCGCGGGCCTCAGGGCCGTCACGATCCTCGGTGGGGTACGGATCGAGCCAGTCCCCACCGCTCACCCACTCTGCGGCGGCGGGATCGGATGCGGGAACCAGGTCGACCGGGAGGAGCCGGGCCCTTCGATGCTCGAGCATCGTGAGGCAGACGTTGGTCGCGATTCGAAACAGCCAGGTGCGCAGCGAGCTACGCCCTTCGAAACGGTCGAGACCTCGCCAGGCCCGCACAAGAGTCTCCTGCAGCGCGTCGTCCGCGTCGACGAGCGTCCCCAGCATGCGGTAGCAGTGAGCGTGGAGCTCGCGGCGATGTACGTCGACCTTCCCCATGAGAGCATCCGACGGATCCGCAGCGTGGAGTCCGGTAGAGCTGGATTCTGAGGTCATGCAGGTGGAGACCCCGCCGCCTCCACCAACTCATCGCGGCGCCGGGGCAGTGCCGCGGCACCGACCGCGCCGATCGTTGCCAGGACAGCACAGGCGACGAGCGCGTGTGCGAAGCCGGTGGAGGCCTGCGAGGGCGTCGAGTAATCGCCCACGAGAAGAAACACCGCCACGGCAATGGCAACGCCAACGGCACCACCGATCTCCTGGAGCATGTTGGTCACACCGGCGGCGGTGCCCATCTCGCTTTCGGGCGCCGCTCCGAGGATGGCCGATTGGCTCACGGGCAGCGCGGCGGAGACACCTACCCCCATCAGCAGGAGCGGGGGAAGGATCGTCCCGTACCCCACCCCCGGCTCAACCAGTACCGCGAGCCAGGAAAAGCCGAGCGCAGAACCCACCAATCCGGTGACGAGCACCGGCCGAGGCCCCCAACGGTCACCGGCACGTCCGGCGAGGGGAGCCACCACGATGAGCGTCGCCGTCCACGGCACGAGGCGCACTCCCGTCTCGAGGGCGTCGAGCCCGAGCGTGATCTGCAGCATCTGCGCCATGACGAACACCGATGCGTACAGGGCGGCCGAGAGCGACGCCGCGGCGAACGCACCGCATGAGAACGACCGGGACCTGAACAGGTACAGGGGCAGCATCGGATGAGTGGCACGTCGTTGCCAGGAGAGGAAGGCGAGCCAGCTTGCGCCTCCCGAGACGACTGCGAGCGTCACCTCGGTGCTCACCCATCCGACGTCGTTTCCCCGGGCCAGGCCCCACACGAGGCCGAAGGTGCCCGTGGCGACCAGACCTGCCCCCGGGAAATCGATCCTGACCGAGTCGCTCCTGGTCTCCTCGATGAGGTGGTACACGAACGGGATCGCGGCCAAGCCCATGGGGACGTTGGACCAGAAGATCCACTCCCAGGCAAGGCGCTCGGTGATGACCCCGCCGACCAGAGGACCGGCGATGACCGCTAGCCCGGTGATCCCCTCCAGGGTGCCGATCGCCGCGCCTCGACGTTCAGGAGGGTATGCGGAGGCCACGATTGCGAGACTGACGGGAAGGACGATCGCCGACCCCGCTCCCTGCACGACACGGGCGGCTATGAGCCACCCCACCCCGCCGGAGAGCGCGGCGGCAACCGAGCCGAACACGAACACGAACAAACCGATCATCAGCATCCGCCGGCGCCCGAGACGATTCCCGAGCGCAGCGCCAGCCATGAGGAGGGAGGCAAAGCACAACCCGTAGGCGGTGACCGTCCATTGCAATGTGGATGCGTCGACATCGAGGTCTCGGCGGATGGCGTCGAGGGCGGTGGTGACGACGAGCAGGTCGAGCGCCACCATGAACGACGCCACCGAGGCAACGGCGAGGACCGCCCCATGCCTCTGGGAGCTCGCCTCCGGATTCGGGTTGCGGCCACGGTCGGATGGTTGGGTCTCGAGCATGCGTGTGTCGACCCGCCGGCACGACCCGACTCATCTCGCTTGGCCAACGGCTATCGACGACCAGGCCATCGCCGCCGGCGACAGCGACACGCCCACTCGCCTCTGACCACTCAGGGGGCGCGTTCGACAGCCGCCACCGTTCCGTCCGAGCTGGCGGCGACCACCGTCTGACTCCCAGGGGCCCACCCCAAGGAGCTCACCGTGCCGTCGCCGACCCCGACGAGGCCCTCCAGCACGAACCGCTTGCCCGACGACCAGATCGCCACGTTCCCGTCAGCTCCCCCCGTCGCGAGGAGTGGTTCGGTGGGGTGCCACGCGAGGGCGGTGACCTCGCCGTCGTGGCGGTCCAGGGTCGACGGGCGTCGGCCCTGGGGGCCCTTGCCGGCGAAGTCCCACACGGTGACACCGGCGGCACTCGCGACGGCGAGCCAACGCGAGCTGGCATCGAAACCCAGGCGGGTCACCTTCCCCGGGTACCCCGTCATCTCCATCTCGTCGCCACTCCAGAGGCGCCAGACGTGGACGCTGTTGTCCTGGTTCCCCGATGCGAGCCACCGGCCACTCGGCGCGGCCGCGAGCGCCAGGACCGAGCCCTTCCACGCGAAGTTGCGAGTCTCGGTCTCGGGTTCGTCGGGGTCGTACCAGGTGACACCGCCGTAGCAGCCGGCCCCCACCCGTCGGCCGTTGGTCGCCCAGACCAGGCTGGTCACCGTCGAGGTGAGCGCAGGCCACTCGGCTCGGACCGATCCATCGCACTCGATCAAGAACACCCTCTTGCCCGCCGCGACCGCCAGGAGGTCGTCGTCGGGGGACCAGGCGCTGGCGGCGGCCCAGCCACCGATCTCGCGATCGGCGATAGCTCCGCCCGCTCCGTCGTAGATGCGGATACGACCGTCCTGGCCGCCCACTGCCAGGCGGTCTGCGTCACGGGACCAGGAGACGGTCAACACGCCGAACGGGTGCTCGGCGGGGGTTGCGAGGATGGTGCCGTCCTCGATCGAGAGCACGACGGACTCGCCACTCAACGATCCGGCGGCCACCTGGCCCGCGGCAGAGACCGACAGGCACTCGACGTGATCCGCCATCTGGCGCTGCCATCGGAGTCGGGTGTCGGTCAGGGTGCTCATCGGCGCACCAGGCAGGCGGCGAAGGAATCGGTCAGCTCACCGCGGTCGAGCTCTCGTCCGATGAACACCAACCGGTTGGTCCGATCCTCTCCGTCGCGCCAGGGGCGGTCCGGTCGTCCGTCGAAGAGCATGTGAACCCCCTGGAAGACGAAACGGGAATCGTCGTCGTCGACGCGGAGGATTCCCTTCATCCGGAAGATGTCGGCCCCCTTGGTGGCGAGCAGGTTGCCGAGCCACCGCTCGAGCCGGTCGACGTCGACGACCCCGGGAAGCTCGATCCCGACCGAGGTGACTCGATCGTCGTGTTGGTGTTCGGTCTCGACGAGGAAGGTGGGGTCGACCTCAAGGATGCGGTCGAGGTCGAAGGCTCCGACGTCGAGCACCGAGGAGAGGTCGATCTTGCCGTACTGGGAGTGCACCACCGATGCCATGGCGTTGATACCGCGGAGACGCTGCTCGACCTCGGCCAGCTCGTCGGCATCGACGAGGTCGGTCTTGTTGATGACCAACCGGTCGGCGAACGCCACTTGTTCGACCGCCTCGTTCTCGACACCCTCGGGCTTCACCTCGTCGAGGTGCTGGAGGATGTGCTTGGCGTCGATCATGGTGACGATGGCGTCGAGACGCATGCCGGCACGAACCTCGTCGTCGACGAAGAAGGTCTGGGCGACGGGCGCAGGATCGGCCAGGCCTGTGGTCTCGACGATGATGCGGTCGAAGCGGTCGCGCCGCTTCATCAGGTTGCCGAGGATGCGGATGAGATCTCCCCGCACGGTGCAACAGATGCAGCCGTTGTTCATCTCGAAGATCTCTTCTTCGGCGTCGAGCACGAGGGCATCGTCGATGCCGATCTCACCGAACTCGTTCTCGATGACGGCGATGCGCTGGCCGTGCTGTTCGGTGAGGATGTAGTTCAGCAGCGTCGTCTTGCCCGAGCCGAGGAATCCGGTGAGGACGGTGACGGGGACGCGTTCGTCGGTGGTCATGGCAACTCCGGGACGTTGGTGGGTCGAGGGGGTCGGGTGTTGCGGGGGGCGCGATGCTCGAAGGTGGTGCCCACCAGGGCGGGAGGGGGTGCGCTCACGCCCGGGCCGCCCTGGTTGATCCACTGTTCGACCGCGGCGGTGCGCTCGTCGTCGAGGACCTGGGGGACCCAGGTGGCGCGACGGTCGCCGCGCCCGTGGAGCACCACGACGTTCGACGATGAGCACTCCCCCAGGCAGCCGACGACCCGCAGCGACGCGCCCGGGGTGCTGTCGGCCGCAGCGCGAAGGCGGTCGAGCTGGTGGTCGTGGTCGGTTCCGGGGTGCTTGAGGCTGCTGCCGCAACAGCATCCCCGACACACCATCACGGTGAGCTCGTCCATCCCGGCTATCGCCCGCCCGCGAGCGTGGACGCGGCATGCATCAGGGTGTCGTGGACGGGGACCTGGGGCGTGAGGTTGCGGCGGGTGCGGGGATCGACGATGGCTTCGCGTCCGGAGAACTGGATCCGGACCGTGCCGTCGAGGAGGAGGGTGAGGGTGTGGCTGACCTGGCCGTTGCAGTCCAGGAGCTGCGCCGAGTCGAGGTAGGTGTCGAGGTTCATACTCCGCTCCAATCGAGAATGATTCCCAACCCTACAGCGAAGACTCCCTCATTGCTCCCTTCGGTTGACGGATTCATGCGTATATTGCAATATATGCATGTGACGGATCTCGATGCTGCTGCCTCGCTGCTGAAGGCGTTCGCCCACCCCCTGCGGTTGGCCATCGTCCTCGAGGTCCGCAAGGGCGAGCGGTGTGTCCACGATCTCGTCGACGAGCTCGGCGTGGCTCAACCACTCGTCTCCCAGCACCTGCGCATCCTGCGCCAGGCCGACGTGCTGACCGCCCAGAGACGTGGACGCGAGATGACCTACCGACTCGCCGACGACCACGTCGCCCACATCGTGCTCGATGCCGTCGCGCACGCCAACGAAGGGACACCCCCATGAGCACCTGCACCATCCACGCCGAACACACCCACACCCACGGCCCCGACTGCGGCCACGCCCGCGTGACCCACGACGACCACGTCGACTACTTCCACGACGGCCACGTCCATCACGAGCACGCCGGGCACTGGGACGAGTGCGAAGTCACCCCTCACGCGGTCGCCGAGGACCACGGCGACCACACCCACGGCCCGGACTGTGGCCATGAGGCCGTCGAGCACGGCGACCACGTCGACTACGTGCACGACGGCCACCGACACGCTCCCCACGGCGACCACTACGACGAGCACTGAGCC
>SKKL01000171.1 GCA_007121465.1 Acidimicrobiales bacterium
GCGATCCCCGCTTCGGCGGGGACGCGGCTCGCCGGGAAGGCGACGGCTGCGACGCCCAGGAGCACAGCTGCCGGCATGCCGAACAGCCCGTGGCGCTGGCCCAGCACCGCGGTGACCAGCAGGCTGAGCGGGAACATGAGTCCCGGCAACTGGAGGCCGAGGTGGGCGGTCATGACCTCTTGTTCGTTGAGCCGTTCGACCCCGAAGTAGTCGACCATGGCGATCTCGAGGCCATAGGCCACCCCGACCGAGGTCCCGGCCAGGCCGAGGACGAGCAACGCAGCGGCACCGAAGGGGGCCGTCAGACGGAGCCGGTGAGCGAGCCCGGCGAGGACGATCCCGAGCCCGATCATCCCCCACATCTGCAGAACGGCCCGGGCCCCTTCCTGGTCTGCCACCCACGCGACGGTGGAGGCGAACACGAGGATCGGTCCGATGACCATGGCGAGGTCGACGGCGAGGTCGAGCGCGGAACGTTCACGAAGGGAGGTATCGATGGCGGGGTTCAGTTGTGTGGTCATGATCCGATCGGACCATGACCAGAGGTGACCGTCGTCACCCGATGGGGTGATCCTCGTCTGCGGCGGGGGTGATTCTCGTCGAGCTGGGCTCAGAGCAGCCGTTGCCGGCGGGCGATCGCCACCGCCTCGGCCCGTGACGAGGCGTCGAGTTTGGCGAGCACTCGCTTCACGTGGGTCTTCACCGTGTTGACGCTGAGGTGCATCGACCGGGCCACGTCCTGGTTGGACTCTCCGGCCTCGAGGTGTCGGAGCACCTCGACCTCGCGGGCGGTCAGGGTCTCACCCGTTGTCGCCACCTGGATCGGCGTTGGCCCCGGCGATGCGTCGAACAGGCGCAGGACGCGCTCGGCGGAACTGCGTCGCCGGCTGGCGCCGAGGCGCTCGAGCAGCGGGACCAGCTCGGGGCCAGACAGCGCGACCTTGCCCGGACAGCCCGACCGACCGACGAGATCGTCCAGACGGCCACCCAACTCGGTGAGCGCCTCATCGAGCCGTCCGGCCTCCGCGAGGACGAGTGCTCGCTCGACACCGGGATCGATGACCGGTCCGATCAGGATCGGTCGATGGTCCGAGAGGATCGTGGCGAACAGGTCGGCGGCGTCATCGAGCTTGCCGTCGCACCACGCCAGTTCAGCGTCGACCAGACTCCTCAACAGCCTCATCGCCGGTTCGCCGGGGGGTCCACCCCGCCAGTCGGTGAGAGCGTGCCGAAGCGCGCGGAGGTCGTCTCGATGGTGGTGCTGGCGACAGGACGAGGCCAGCAGCGGTGAGAGCGTGAGACCGAACCCGCGGATCGGGCCGTCGAGCACCGATGCGACCGCCGTTGCGACCCCGTGGTGGTCGCCTCCGGTTCTGGCGCGGGCGGCGCGGGCCCAAGCGAGCGGGACAGCCCAGTGGGGGGTTCGGTAGGCGAGCTCGGTCTCCGCCGGGTCGAGCTCGGGGAGATCGGGCTGCTCGCCCCGCATCTGAGCCAGCGCGGCGAGCTGGCACAGCGCCCCCACCCTCACATCGAGCGACTCGTGGCCATGGCGCTCGAGGGCGCGTACGTGGTGGGCGTGGAACTGCTCCGCTGCGCCCGGCCAGACGGCGAGGGGAAACCCCAGGTGCAACGCCAGCGTCTCGGCGGCGGCGAGGTCGTCGTGGTAGCGGCAGAGGTCCATGGCTGCGGTTGAGCGCTCTCGTGCCCGGTCGAGGTCATAGGTCCACAGGGCTCCCCACGCCCCGCTGGCGAGCCATTCCACGCGCACCCACGGAGCCAACGTGTCGAAGCGGGGGTCACTCTCGAGGCGCATCAGCTCCGGGACCCATCGGGCGATGTCGTGGGTTGCCCGCCCGATCGCGGCGACCGCCAACCAGTGCATCTCGTAGTCGTCGTGGGACTCCGCTCGCTCGATCACCGACTCGAGGAGCGTCGTCGCAGTGGGGATGTCGACGGAGTTGGCTGCCGCGATGCCCGCGGCGAGGTCGAGCCAGGGTCGCCCGTGTCGGGCGCTGGGGTCGAGGGCTTCGATCCAGGCGATCAATCGTCGGTCGAAGGCTCGGTTCTGGTGGAAGGTGGACACGTGCCGTTCGATCTCGTCCCCCGCGGCCTCGTGTTCGCCGGCGGCGAGGAGGTGGTTGATGCGTTCGTCCGCGGTGGTCGAGGTGGCCGCGGCCCGCCGGTGGAGATCGTCGAGTTGCTCGTCGCTGAGGCGACGGGGCAGCTCGGACCGCAAGAAGTCGGCGAACAGGTCGTGGAACCGAAGGCGTCCCCCGTTCTTCTCGAAGAGCAGGGTGTGTCGCCGGTGGAGATCGGCGAGGGTCGCGTCGACGCCGTGACTCCCGGTCAACGCGGCGCATCTCGCCGGATCGAGATCGTCGAGTACCGAGACCTGGAGCAGAAGTTCCTGGACCGGGATGGGCTCTGCCGCCATGATCTCGTCGGCGATGAAGGCGGCCACCGACTCGGGGGCATCCGCGGCGGCGTACATCGCTCCCGTCGGTGATCGCGCTGCCAGCAGAAAGCCGGTGACCCAACCGTTCGACAAGGAGAGGAGTCGGTCGACTTCATCGGCCTCGACCTGGTGTCCCAGCCGCTCGAGGATCGCCGTGGCCATGCGGTGATCCAGACGAAGGTCCTCGGGTCCGAACTCGCCCAGCGCCTGGCGTGCCCGCATGCGGGCGAAGGGCAGCGAGGGGTGGCTCCGAGCAGTCGCGACGACACGGGTGCCCGGTGGAGCGAACTCGAGCAGGTAGGCGAGCGTCTCCAGGGTCTGTTCGTCGTCGAGGTAGTGGAGATCATCGAGGACGATGACGAGGGGCCCGTTGTCGGCCAGGTCGTTGAGGAGGATGCCGGCCAGCTGGGTCGGACTGAACTCATCGGCCTGCCGGGATCCGAGGATCTCGTCCAGGCGGTCACAGGCGACTCCCGCTTCGGTGACCGCCGCCCCGAGGAGCTCGAGGAGCAACCTCGGCTCGTCGTCGCTGGGGTGGAGGCGGAGCCAGGCCACCGGCGTGTCGACGTGTGCAGCGCAGGCGCGAGCGAGCGTCGTCTTGCCGCTCCCGGCCTGGCCGACCAACAGGGTCAGCGGATGTGCGTCGACGCTGGTGCAGACCCGCTCGAGCAGGTGGCTGTCGATGACGACCGCCTCGCCCATCTCCGGTGGACGGACTCGCGCCGATGGAACCCACTGCGCCACCCCCGAATCGCCGCCACGCCCGGCGACGGCGAGAACGGCATCGGGTCCCCCGAGCCGGCCCGGTGTGCCCACCGAATCAGTCTTGCAGATGACCAATGGCCCTAACCGGGGAAGTTGCTTCGGGGGCACTATGGGCGAGAAGGGACCCATCCGGCTCGCGCCGTCCGACGCCTGCCGGGGGTCCACGGACCGGGAGGTGCCCATGTCGAGGCTCTCGTTGCGCCGGTTGGGCGCGCTCATCTGTGTCGGTATCGCCAGCGTCTACGCGCTGATCGGACTCGAGGTGGTCACCGTCGCGACCGATGGGGACGCCGAGATCGATATCGCGGTGTTCGGCTTCGGTGCGGCTGCGATCTTCCTCCTCGGAGCGGCGCTGTTGCTCACCGTCGACCGCAAGCCGCTGTGGGCCCTGGGAGCGGCACTCCAGGTCATGGTCGTCGCCATGTACATCGGCGTCAGCAGCGATCGGACACCGTCGTTCGAGGCGTGGGGACTCGGCTTGCGTGTGCCTCAGCTGGTGCTGATCGGAATCCTCCTTGCCCTGGTGCTGCGACCGGTGAGGGTCGAGGCGAGAGGCGACGCGGTCGATCCAGCCGTAGCGGAGGACTTCCTCGCCCAGCGTCGCCTCGCAGTGGTCGGCGCCTCGGACGATCCGAGCAACTTCGGGCGGACGGTGTACCGGGAACTGCGGGAGCACGGCCACGACGTCGTTGCCGTTCACCCGTCGGCTGACTCGGTGCTCGGCGATGCCGTCTTCGCCGATCTGGCTTCGGTTCCCGGACCGATCGACGGCGTGGTCATCATGGTCCCCCAGGATCGAGCAGCCGACGTGGTCGAGCAGGCCGTCGCGCTCGGCATCCGGCGGGTGTGGTTCTTCCGAGGTGTCGGGGGCGGCTCGCTGAGCCCCGAGGCACTCGAGCTGGCTCGTGGCGCCGGCATGTCGGTGGTTCCGGGAGCCTGCCCTCTGATGTTCCTGGAGCCGGTCGGCGCGGTGCACCGCCTCCACCGGGGCATCCGTCGCATCGACGGGTCGCTCGCCGGCAGCGGATGAGGTCGTCGATCCTCACCAGCGGGTCGATCATGCCGGTCTCGATGGCGTGACCAGGCCTTTCGACCCGCGCCTGCGCCTTCTGGTCGACCAGGCCCAACGGTCTTACTCGGAGTCGTAGGTGTATCATCGGCGGTGTTGCGGCAATCGTCGTGGCCGACCAACGGCCCCTCTGTTGGTCGGGAAGCGGTGCTCCAGTCCCTGGTAGCGCGTCCTGTCCGAGCGAATCAGGAGCCTTCCCCATGGGACCCCTCGAAGGAACGCCCGTCACCCATGCCATCGGTCAGACTCGCATCTCCACCAGTCGCAGCACCGACCGCACCACGGTCTGGCTTCGGGGTGACCACGATCTGTCGACCTCGGCGGAGCTCTCGGCCATGATCAGCGGTGTCGTGGCCTCCGGGTTGGGAGACGTCGTCGTCGACCTGAGCGCCGTGTCGTTCATGGACGCAGGGACGATCGGCCACATCGTCGGAGCGTCCAACCGCCTGGCGGCCCAGTCCCGCGTCCTGGTGGTTCGCGAACCATCCACGCCCGCGCGGCGTGTCCTCCAGATCTGCGGGCTGGAGGGGCTCTCCGGCACTGTGCCTGATCGAGATGGGGTGAGCTCGGGCCTTTGAGCAGCAACGGAGAACGCCGACTCCGGATCCTCGAGCGCCTCGTCGGCGACAGCCCGGCAGGTGAGGAGACGACGCGGCTCTGCCGGGTGTGTGCCGAGGTCACGGCGATGACCGGGGCGGGCATCATGTTGATGTCGGGCGACATGCCCCGGGGGTCGGTGTGCAGCACCGACGGGGTCAGCCGACTCATCGAGCAGCTGCAGTACGACCTGGGCGAAGGTCCCTGTGTCGACGCCTACCGCACCAACATTCCCGTCCTCGAACCGAATCTGGCCATTCCTGCCGCTCCCCGGTGGGTCGCCTTCCAGGCGTCCGCGGTGGAGGCAGGAGCACGGGGGGTCTTCGGGTTTCCCATGACGGTGGGCGCTGCCCGCATCGGAGCTCTCAACCTCTACCGCGACCGCCCCGGCGCACTCACCGACGACCAGCATGCCGATGCCCTGGTGATGGCGGAGGTGGCCGCACAGACGGTGCTTCTCCTGCAGGCGGACGCTCCCCCGGGGCAGCTCGCCGCCGAGCTCGAGGCCGGGGCCGACTTCCATTTCGCTGTGCATCAGGCGGCGGGAATGGTGGCTGCCCAGCTCGAGATCCCGGTCGCCCAGGCACTCGTCCGGCTCCGAGCCCACGCGTTCGGCCATGGTCGCGACCTGGTGGACGTGGCACGGGACGTCGTCGCCCGCACCCTGCGCTTCGACAACACGGTCGACCGCGACCCGCCCGGCGAAGACGAGCCGACCGCATGACACGGATCTGTCCCCTACCCTTGACCACTGGGCCGAGCTCGACCGGTGCGTGCACCGGCGGCGAGCGGCACCGATGACTGGAGTTCCCATGCCTCGAGAGGCGCTTTTCGCATCGACGTTGGTCGAGCTGGCCGACACCCTCGTGGCCGACTTCGACGTGGTCGACCTGCTCACGCTCCTCAGCGACCGCTGTGTGGAGGTGCTCGATGTCGGTGCGGCCGGGATCATGCTCGCCGCCCCGGACGGCAGTCTTCGCGTCATGGCGTCCTCCAGCGACACCATGAGGTTGCTCGAGCTGTTCGAGCTACAGGCGCAGGACGGCCCCTGTCTCGACAGCTTCCGAACCGGCGAGCCGGTGGTGAACGACGACTTGGAAGGCTCGAGCGATCGCTGGCCACAGTTCTCGATCGAAGCCCGCGATGCCGGTTTCCGATCCGTCCTCGCTCTTCCCATGCGTCTGCGGGGCGCCGTCATCGGAGCGCTCAACCTCTTCAACGTCGAGCTCGGCCCCATGAGCGACAGCGACGTCGTCGCGGCGAGGGCGTTCGCCGACGTCGCCACGATCGCCATCCTCCAGCACCGTGCGGTGCACGAGGCCCAGCTCCTGAACGACCAGCTGGCCTTCGCCCTCAACAGCCGCATCGTGATCGAACAGGCCAAGGGGATCATCGCCGAACGCATGAAAATCGACATGGACGAGGCGTTCCGCGCCCTCCGCTATCACTCGCGCAATCACAACGTCCGGCTGGCGACCCTCGCCGCCGAGGTGGTCGACGGCGCTGTGCGGGCAGGCGATCTCGACGACCCGCCGCCGGTTACTCGACGGTGATCTCGATGGTGTCGGTCTCGCCGAAAGGCCCGATGGACCCCGTCGCCGGCCCAGTTTCGCCCCGGGGGGCGTAGAGGTCGATACCGCTGCACCCCCGACCGTCATCACTCAGGTGCGCCGCGAGAGCGTGCCCCTCGTTCCGTCGCGAGCTCCGGTGATGGCCCACTCGCCCGAGGCGAGTACCACCGGGTGGTCGGTCTCGAGCAGGTCCACGCAACGGGCGGGTGCTCCCTCGCGTGCACGGCGGTCGCTCTCCGCTCCGAGGTCGAGCACCTCGTGCAGCAGCGCCTGTGCCGAGGCGTCGAGGAGTGCGAGGTCGTCGGACACCAGCGCCATGCCTCCGGAGACACCGACCGCCAGCGCCCACGCCCGCGCCGCTGCAGGCGGGAGCGAGGTGTCGGTCGTGCGCAGCATGAGGCAGTCGGGGTCGTTGAGCCAGAGCTGGCGGTGCATGAAGGAGCGGGTCAACGTGTTCACCCAGGCGTTTCGCGTCGCGGGCTCGACGTCGGTGTAGCCAGGCGGGTTCCACTGGTCGGGCTGCACGTCCCACCACGGGGCCACGTCGGCACCGATGCGCATGCCGTCGACCACGCCGATCCCCGCACCGAGGGGCAGGCCGCACCCGAGGAGGAAGGTGTCGTCGCCCGCTCCTCGCCGTACCGCATCCATGCCGGCGCGCACGCGTTCAGCGGGGGTGAGCGACGCGTCGGCGAAAACGCCGTCGAACGAGGGTGCGTAGGTGAAGTCGAGCTTGAGGTAGGTGAAGCCGGCGTCGACCAACGCCGCGGCGGTGGTCTCGATGTGGTGGAGCACGTCCGGGTGGGACGTGTCGAGCGTGTGGACCGGGCCGCCCCAGCCGGGGTTGACCATCCCGACAAGGGGTCGCCCGGATGCATGGCCGGCGATCCACTCCGGGTGGGCTCGGGCGGTGTCCGAATCGGGCGCGACGAGGAACGGCGCGGTCCAGATGCCTGGTGTGACGCCTGCCGAGCGGACGTCGTCGGCGATGTGATCGAGGGACGAGGAAAACCGGTCGTTGGTGGTGAGCCAGTCACCGATGGCGGACTGGTAGCCGTCGTCGAGTTGGAAGACCTCGATCGGCCAGTCACCCGCGCGAGCGAGGTTGTGGCGCAGTGTCGCCTCGGTGATGTCGTGGAAGTAGTGGTACCACGAACAC